>JAKFVZ010000347.1 GCA_021732965.1 Reyranella sp. | reverse complement strand
GCGGTCGAGATGGTCGACGAAGGCCTGATCGACAAGCGCGAGGCCGTGGCGCGCATCGTGCCGGCCTCGCTGGACCAGCTCCTGCATCCGACGCTCGATCCGAAGGCCACCAGCAAGGTGATCGCCAAGGGATTGCCGGCCTCGCCGGGCGCCGCCTCGGGCAAGGTCGTGTTTTCCGCCGATGCCGCCGAGAAGCAGGCCCGCGCGGGCGAGAAGGTGATTCTGGTGCGCCGCGAGACCAGCCCCGAGGACATCCACGGCATGCATGCCGCCGAAGGCATCCTGACGTCGACCGGCGGCATGACCAGCCACGCCGCCGTGGTGGCGCGGGGCATGGGTAAGCCCTGCGTCGCGGGCGCCGGCGACGTGCGCATCGACGGCAAGGCCGGGACGCTCTCCGTGCGCGGTACTGTCGTGAAGACGGGCGAGACCATCACGCTCGACGGCAGCACCGGCGAGATCATTCTCGGCATCGTTCCGACCGTGCAGCCTGAACTCAGCGGCGACTTCTCCAAACTGATGGAATGGGCCGACGAGTTTCGCAAACTCGGAATCCGTACCAATGCCGAGACGCCGGCCGACGCCGCCCAGGCGCGCAAGTTCGGCGCCGAGGGCATCGGCCTCTGCCGCACCGAGCACATGTTCTTCGAGGGCGACCGTATCGTGGCGGTCCGCGAGATGATCCTGGCCGACGACGAGAAGAGCCGCCGCACGGCGTTGGCCAAGATCCAGCCGATGCAGCGCCAGGACTTCGTCGAGCTGTTCGAGATCATGGCCGGCCTGCCCGTGACCATCCGCCTGCTCGATCCGCCGCTGCACGAGTTCCTGCCCAAGACGGCGGCCGAGATGGAAGTCGTCGCCAAGGACCTCGGCGTCGACATGAAGGAGGTCGAGGAGCGCGCCAACAAGCTCCACGAGTTCAATCCCATGCTCGGCCATCGCGGCGTGCGCCTCGGCATCTCCTACCCGGAGATCTACGAGATGCAGGCGCGGGCCATCTTCGAGGCCGTGGCCGAAGTACAGAAGAAGGCCGGCAAGACGGTGATCCCCGAGATCATGATCCCGCTGGTCGCGACGAAGAAGGAACTCGACCTGATGAAGGCGGTGATCGACCAGGTCGCCGAGGAAGTCAGCAGCTCGTCGGGCCAGAAGCTCGAATATCTGGTCGGCACCATGATCGAGCTGCCGCGCGCGGCGCTCCGCGCCGGCGATATCGCCGAAAGCGCGGAATTCTTCTCGTTCGGCACCAACGACCTGACGCAGACGACCTTCGGCCTCAGCCGCGACGACTCGGCCTCGTTCCTGGAGAAGTACCAGCAGCGCGGCATTTTCGAGCACGACCCGTTCGCCTCGCTCGACATCGAGGGGGTGGGCGAACTGATCGAGATCGCGACGGAGCGCGGCCGCAAGGTGCGCAACAGCCTGAAACTCGGCATCTGCGGCGAGCACGGCGGCGATCCGGCCTCGGTGTTCTTCTGCCACAAGGCCGGCCTGGATTACGTCTCCTGCTCACCCTATCGCGTGCCGATCGCACGGCTGGCGGCGGCGCAGGCGGCCCTGGGCGGACCGCTCAAGACCGAATGACGCTGGCGGCACTTCGCACGGACGGCAAGCGGGCGCTGGCTGCGGCGCTGGCCGGCCTGGAGCGCGATCCCGAAAGCGACGCCTCGCAGGCGCTGCTCGACGCAGCGTGGCGCGAACCGCGCGCCCACGTCGTGGGGGTCACCGGTCCGCCGGGTGTCGGCAAGTCGTCCCTCTGCGCGGCGCTCGTTGCGGCCTGGCGACGTTCCGGCAGCACTGTCGGCGTGATCGCCGTCGATCCCTCGTCGCGGACCAGCGGCGGCGCCCTGCTGGGCGACCGGGTGCGGATCGTCCATGACGGCTCCGACCCCGGCAGCTTCGTGCGCTCGATGGCGGCCCGCGACCGTCTGGGCGGGCTCGCCGACCAGACGCTGGCGGCCATGGTCCTGATGCGGGCGCTGTTCGACCGCGTGCTGATCGAGACGGTGGGCGTGGGGCAGTCCGAGACGGACGTGGCGGGCGTCGCCGATACGGTCGTTTTCTGCGTCCAGCCCGGTTCGGGCGATTCCCTTCAATTCATGAAGGCAGGCATCGTCGAGATCCCGCACCTGGTGGTCGTCACCAAGGCCGACATGGGCGCCGCGGCCGAGCGTGCGCGGGCCGACGTTGCGGGCGCGCTGTCGCTCTCCACGGCGGGCGATGCCGGCGACTGGCCGGTCCGGACGCTGGCGGCATCGTCGCGCAGCGGAGCGGGAATGGACGGGCTGGTGGCGGCGCTGGAGGCGCACCGGGAGCACCTGGCGAGCGACGGCCGGCTGGCGGTGGCGCGTCATCGCCAGAGCCAGGGCTGGGTCGGGGAATCGCTGCGCGATCGCTTCGGTCGCGACGGGATTGCCCGGTTAGGACGCATGGGTCTGGACCTCGCCCTCGCGCCGGGCGCACAACCCTTTCAGAGACTGCGAGAGCTGGGCCGAGCGCTGGAGAGACCGTGATGAGCCATCCGACCGATGGAAGCTGCATCTTCTGCAAGATCGTGGCGGGGCAGCTCCCGTGCTTCAAGCTGTTCGAGGACGAGACCACCATCGCGTTCATGGACATCAACCCGGTCAATCCCGGCCATGCGCTGGCCGTCGCCAAGGGACACTGGCCGACGGTCGACGTCATCCCGGCCGACGTGCTGGGCGATGTCGCGAGGACCGCGCAGCGTGTCGCGAAGGCTGCGCTCGCCGCGTTGGAGCCCACCGGCGTCAATCTCCTCCAGTCCAATGGCCCCGGAGCGGGGCAGAGCGTGCCCCATCTCCACGTCCATATCCTGCCGCGCTATCCGGACGACAAGGTCCGGCTGAACTGGGTCTATGAGCCGGGCGACAAGGCCGAGATCGCAGCGATCTGCGAGAGGCTGAAGGCCGTCCTCACCTAGCAGGAGAGCCGGGGCTTCAGGCCGCGGCGATCGAGCTGTTTCCGCCGCTCCTGCTGCGCGGCGTGGTCGAGAACCATTCGCGCTCGTCCTTTCGGAACTGTTCGCGCACATAATCGATTACGGTGCGGATGCGGGCGCCCTTGTTCGTCTCCTCGTGGCTGACCAGCCAGATGTCGCGGACGATCTTCAGATCGATCGGCGCGGCCACCAGGTTCGACGATTTGGCGATGTAGTCGGGGAATACCTAGATCCCGTAACCGGTCTGAACGGCCTCCATGGCCGCATAGGAGGAGTTCGTGCGCAGCACCACGGACGTGCTGCGCTCGACCACCTCGCTCCACGGCTTCATGGCCGGGAGGCTGTGCAGGGTGGTGTGGTCGACGACGTGATGCTCGCGCATGTCCTCGAGCTTCTGCGGCAGGCCGTAGTGCTCGATATAGGACGGGGCCGCGAAGATCGACATGTTCACCTGACCGACGCGCGCCGCCACCAGCTGGTTCGACGTGGGCCGGAAGAAGCGGATGGCCAGGTCGGCCTGGCGGGTGGCCAGGTCGAGGACCTGATCGCCCGCGATCACCTGGACGATGATGTCGGGATGGGTGCGGCGCAGCACGCCGAGCCGCGGCACCAGCCAGTGGGCGGCAATGCCCTCGGTTGCGGCGATGCGGACGATGCCCGCCATCTCGCGGTCGAGACCGGCCAGATGCCGCTCGATCGCCGTGGCGTTGGACATCATCGATTCGGCCTGCACCAGCACACCGCGGGCGGCCGGGGTGACTTCCATCCCGTGGCGGTGGCGGTCGAACAGCTTGGCCCCCAGGCGCCGCTCCAGCGCCTGGATCCGGCGACCGACCGTCGTCTGCTTGGTGTTCAACTGGGTGGCGGCGGCGCTGAAGCTTCCGGTTTTTGCAACCGCGAGGAAAAAACGCACGTCATCCCAATCGCCCAGGATGTTGGGAATTTTGGTCTTGCGCGGAGTGGTCGTGACCATG
>JAKFVZ010000458.1 GCA_021732965.1 Reyranella sp. | reverse complement strand
TGCCGAACGTGCTGAGCACGTCGGAGTAACCGCCACTCAGGAGCCTGATCAGCAGGTCGATCCCGTAAGCGCGCACCAGGCCCTTGGTCGGATGGTAGTGCACGACATGGCCAATCTCGTGCGCCAGAACGCCCGCGACCTGCGTGCTGGTCGCCTGGTCGATCAGGTCCGAATAGAAGACGAGGATGGAACCCGGCAGGGTGAAGGCATTGACCGGCCCGCCCTTGACGACGTGCACCGTGACCTCGTGCTTGTAGCCCGCTTCCTTCGCGAGATCGTTGGCCAGCCGGTTGATCGCGGCGAGGCCGGCCTTGCCCGTGCACTCCTCCTCGTCGGCAATCAGCTGGTCGAGCACCGTCTCGCCGAGCTTCACCTGCCACGAATAGGGCAGCAGCGGCGCGGCATAGCCGGTGCCGTATTCAATCGCGCTCCAGAACAGGCCTATCAGCGCGACGATCGCCAGCGAATAGGCGCCGAGTCGCGGCGCGACCTTCACCGGCTCGAGCGCCAGCGGCTTCAGCGCCGGAACAAGCGAGGCGAGCTGTTTGCGCCAGGCCGGATCCTCGATCGCCAGCCGCGCCTCGCTGCCGCGCACGGTCACGGGTGGCACGGCCTCGTGCTGCGAATCCCCCAGCACGGAAAGGTCCGCGACCGGCCAACGCGCGACGATGCCGGAGTCCGTCGGCCGGTAGATCACCAGCTCGCTGGCGGTGACGCGCAGCATCACCTCCTGCACCCCGGCGCTTTCGCCATCGTAGTAGCGGGCGGCCATGGTCAGACCCCGCCTATGTCGAACATGTCGAGCAGGCCCTCGCCGTAGGTCGGGCCGAGATCGGTCGGCTGGCGAATCTCATCGCCCCGCGGCGCGCCGTAGATCCAGAGTTGTCCCGCGATCAGCTTCATCGTGCGGTGCATCACCCACGGCCAGCCGATCCCGAGGGTCAGCAGCACGATCAGGTAGTTCAGCACCAGGAAGCCCCACATCTGCCGCGTCGAGAGCGCCGTCGCGAACAGCACGTTGCCGGCGCGGCTGTGGGTCACGAGGTAGCGCATCAAATAGGCCTGCCACCAGCAGCGCAGCGGCAGGATCAGCAGGCCGAACAGCAGGTAGGCGGCGAAGCCGATGGCCAGCACGACCACGACGGTGCGCAGGTTGGGATGGGAGAACAGCTTCAGGAATTCGTCGGACGTGAATCCCAGGCTTTCGATCGTACCGCCGATCACGGCGAAGGTGGCACCGGCCGCGACCAGCCAGGCCAGGATGTTGAGGAAATAGTAACCGATGTAGCGGCCGTAGATGTCGCCGGCACGGCCCGCGAACGTGAAGCCCTGCGTGCCGACCCGCGCGTTGACGATACGCGGGCGCGCAAGGTTCACCGACACGACCGGCGTGAGCAGGTAGGCGGTCGAGGCGTTGGCAAAATGAAGGAACGTGGCGATGGCGCCGTAGCGCCAGGCCGAGCCTGCCATGCCGCACCGGATGCCGCGCCAGCGCGTGCGCGAGAGCTTGTAGCGCAGGCCGGCATAGTGGCCGACATAGGCCAGCGGGAAGCCGATCAGGAACACCGACAGCGAGAAGATGTCGAACATCCCGAAGCTGGCAAACGGCTTCTCGTGGAAGACGTATATCCACACCACGTACATCAGGCCGGCCCAGGCCGCGATCAGCAGGAGCGCCAGCAGGAAGCCGATCATCAGCTCCCGCCCCCGGCCGCGATACTCGAACCGGTCGCCCAGAACCGCGAGATGGTTCCAGACATAGCGGCGAATGCGCGTGCGCCCCCAGAAGCGCGACCAACCGAAGGTCACGAGCATCAGGGCGAGATGGCGCAGGTAGATGGCATAAAGTTCGCCCAGCCGCCCGTCATAGACCGGCCGGCTCGGGGTCAGGTCGGGCCGTTGCCAATCGCCGCCCGGAGGCGTGGTCGGGTCGGAGGTGCCGGCGGCTTCGACCGCCCGCTGCCAGGGAGAAGACGCTTCACTCAACTCCCTGATACCCCGCCGCAATGCAAAATTTTCGATGCTGCAATGCAGCATGATCTGGTGTAGGCCAGTCTACGTCAACAGGACTGCGAACCGCCACCATGACCCTGCCCAATCGCGACAAGCCCTGGCTCATCCGGACCTATGCCGGCCATTCCACGGCCGAGAAGTCGAACGAGCTCTATCGCACCAATCTCGCGCGCGGACAGACCGGCCTCAGCGTCGCCTTCGATCTGCCGACGCAGACCGGCTACGACAGCGACCACGTACTGGCGAAGGGCGAAGTCGGCAAGGTCGGCGTTCCAATCTCCCATCTCGGCGACATGCGCGCCCTGTTCGACGGCATCCCGCTCGACCGGATGAACACGTCGATGACGATCAACGCGCCGGCCGCGTGGCTGCTCTCGCTCTACATCGCGACCGCCGAGGCGCAAGGCGTCGAGCGCGCGAAACTGCAGGGCACGACGCAGAACGACATCATCAAGGAATACCTGTCGCGCGGGACCTACATCTTCCCGCCCGAGCCGTCGCTGCGGCTGACCGCCGACACGATCGGCTTCACCTATCGCGAGGTTCCCAAGTGGAACCCGATGAACGTCTGCAGCTATCACCTGCAGGAAGCCGGGGCGACGCCGGTGCAGGAGCTGGCCTTTGCGCTCGTGAACGCCATCGCCGTGCTCGACGCGGTGAAGGCGCGCGGCCAGGTGCCGGACGCCGACTTCCCCAAGGTTGTGGGCCGCATCTCCTTCTTCGTGAATGCCGGCATCCGCTTCGTCACCGAGATGTGCAAGATGCGGGCGTTCGCGGAGATGTGGGAAGACATCACGCTGAACCGCTACGGCGTCGCCGATCCCAAGCAGCGCCTGTTCCGCTACGGCGTGCAGGTGAATTCGCTCGGCCTCACCGAGCAGCAGCCCGAGAACAACGTCTATCGCATCCTGCTCGAGATGCTGGCCGTTGTGATGAGCAAGAACGCCCGCGCGCGTTCGGTGCAGCTGCCCGCGTGGAACGAGGCGCTGGGCCTGCCGCGCCCGTGGGACCAGCAATGGTCGCTGCGGCTGCAGCAGATCGTGGCCTTCGAGACCGACCTGCTCGAATACGGCGACATCTTCGACGGCAGCAAGGAGATCGCCGCCCGCGTCGAGGCACTGAAGCAGGAGGCGCTGGCCGAGATGGGCCGCATCGCCGACATGGGCGGCGCCGTGGCCGCCATCGAGGCCGCCTACATGAAGCAGCGGCTGGTCGAGTCGAACCTGAAGCGCCTCGCCGCCATCGAATCGGGCGAGCAAACGGTGGTCGGCGTCAACGCCTACACCGAGGGCGCACCCTCGCCGCTCGCCGGTGGCCAGGATGCGATCCTGACGGTCGACGATTCGGTCGAGCGCGGCCAGATCGAGCGGCTGAACGCCTGGCGCGCGAACCGCGACGGCGCGGCGGTAAAGGCCGCTCTCGCCGAGCTGGTGTCCGCTACCAAGGAGGACCGCAACGTCATGCCGGCCTCGATCGAATGCGCCAAGGCCGGCGTCACCACCGGCGAATGGACCGAGGCGTTGCGCGGCGTGTTCGGCGAGTATCGTGCGCCCACCGGTGTCGCCCGCGCCGCCGGCGTGACCGACGGCCGCCTCGAAGTGACGCGCCGCGAGGTCGACACCGTGTCGCGGCGCCTCGGCCGGCGCATAAAAATCCTGGTCGGCAAGCCCGGCCTCGACGGTCATTCCAACGGCGCCGAGCAGATCGCCGTGCGCGCGCGCGATTGCGGCATGGAAGTCGTATACGAAGGCATCCGCCTCACGCCCGAGCGCATCGTCAACGCCGCTCTCGAGGAGAGCGTGCATGTCGTGGGCCTGTCGATCCTGTCCGGCGGCCATGTCTCGCTGGTGAGCGATGTGCTGAAGGGCATGCGCGAAGCCGGCATTGGCGACGTGCCGGTGGTCGTGGGCGGCATCATCCCG
>JAKFVZ010000685.1 GCA_021732965.1 Reyranella sp. | reverse complement strand
GAGCAGCAGGTGGCCTTCGCCGACGTGATCCTGCTCAACAAGACCGACCTGGTGAGCGCCGACGAGCTCAAGAAGGTCGAGGACAGGATCCGCGGCATCAACCGCTACGCCCGCATCCATCGCACCGAGAAGAGCCAGATCGAACTCGAGGCGATCCTCGACAAGGGCGCCTTCGATCTCGGACGCATCCTCGAGTTCGAGCCGGACTTCCTGCACAGCGGCCACGACCACAAGCACGAGGACGAGGTGCGCAGCCTGTCGATCACCGCCGACAAGCCGGTCGATCCCGACAAGTTCCAGAAGTGGATGGGCGCGCTGCTGCAGATCAAGGGCGGCGACATCTTCCGCAGCAAGGGCATCCTCGCCATCGACGGTGCGCCGCGCCGCTACGTCTACCAGGGCGTCCACATGATGATGGACAGCGACTGGGGCACGCCGTGGAAGGACGGCGAGAAGCGGTCGAGCAAGCTGGTCTTCATCGGCCGCAACCTCGACGCCGACAACCTGCAGCGCGGCTTCGACGAGTGCCTGAAGTAACCAACGTGAAGATCGATCTCGCCAATCCGGCCTGGCAGCAGACCCTCCCGCCGGCTCGCTCCCTCGCGACCGACGCCCCCGTCGCCGCCTGCGGCTTCAATCGCGATGGCTCGACCGCGGCGTTCGCGCTGGGCGACGGCTGCGTCCGCCTGCTTCCCGCCGACATCAAGCAAGCCCCGCCCGAGGCGGCCGCGCCGCTGCACAAGGGCGTCGTGCTGTCGCTGGTCGGCGATCCGGCGGGCGACGGTTTCGTGAGCGGCGGCGACGATGGCCGCGTGCTGCGCCTCGCCGCCGACGGCACGGCGACGGAGCTTCTGGCGCAGAAGGGCAAGTGGATCGAGCATCTCGTCGCCCACAAGACGGGCGCGGTCGCCGCGTCGGCCGGCAAGAGCATGTTCCTGTTCCGCGACGGCGAGGTCCGCGAGTTCGGACCGCATCCGAGCACGGTGGCCGGCCTCGACTTCAGCAAGGACGGCAGCCGCGTCGCCTGCGCGCATTACGGCGGCATCACCGTGTGGAGCCTGAGCAAGGACGTCGCCCTGCCGCCGCGCCGCTTCGCCTGGCAGGGCAGCCACGTGGCGCTACGCTGGAGCACCGACGGCAAGTTCATCGCCACCGGCACGCAGGAAAACGACATCCACGTCTGGCGCGTGGCACAGGCCACCGACATGCGCATGCAGGGCTATCCCGCCAAGGTGAAGTCGCTGTCGTGGACCGCCGACGCGCGCTTCCTCTACACCTCCTCGCAGCCGGTCTTCACGGCGTGGCCGTTCTCCGGCAAGGGCCCCGAGGGCAAGCCGCCATTGCAGTTCGGCGACGAGGGCGCGGGCCTGATGACCGTGGTCGCGGCCCATCCCATCGCCGAGTTCGTGGCCGGCGGATACGATTCCGGCGAGCTGCAGCTCGGCGACATCCGCACCAGGCGCTCGGTGGTGTTGAAGATGGCCGACGGCGCGGCCATCACCTGCCTCGCCTGGTCGCCCGACGGTTTCAAGCTGGCCGTCGGCAACGACCGCGGCGACCTGCTGACGATCGACTTGCGGCGTTAGAGTGTTTCCGCTTCAGCGGTAAAACACTTCGGTGCCCTCAACAAGAACCTCACCCTGAGGAGCGCTCCGCAGGAGCGCGTCTCGAAGGGTGGGCACGGGCACCACGTCTGTTGCCCATCCTTCGAGACGGCTGCTGCGCAGCCTCCTCAGGATGAGGGAAGTGGGTCTCCTTGAAGCGGTGAAACTCTAACCGCGCCGCACCAGCGCGCGGTGCGAGATCAGGCAGAGGATGCCGGCGATGCCCATCGCCGTCGTCATCGGCGCGATGGTGCCGTCGAAGGTCTGGCCGACGACGGCGCCGAACGCCGCGCCCAGGCCGAACTGCATGACGCCCATCAGCGACGAGGCCGTGCCCGCCATGTGCGGATAGCGCTGCAGCGCCATCGCCATCGAGTTGGGGCCGATCAGGCTGATGGTCGCGATCTGCGGCGCGAAGCAGAGGAAGAACGGCCAGATGCCGATCGTGCCGTAGCGGGCCTCGATCCAGCCCAGCACCATCGCCGTCGGCCCGGTGATCGCCGGGACCCACACGGCGTGGCGCAGGATCTTGCCGGCGCCGAACACCGGCGCGAACTTCGCGTTCAGGAGGCTGCCCACGGTCATGAAGACGACCATCCCTCCGAAGACGAAGCCGTAGGCGCGCGGTGCGATGCCGTAGCGCTCGATGAAGACGAAGGGCGAGCCCGAGAGGAACGACAGCAGCGCGGCGAACATGAACGAGCTGGTGAAGGCGTAGCCCATGAAGGCGCGATGCCGGAACAGCTCGCCGAAGCGCTTGAGGATCGCCGACAGGACGAGCGGCTGGCGATACTCCGGCCGCAGCGTCTCGGGCAGGCGGATATAGGCCAGGACGAGGGCCAGCAGTCCGATGCCGGCCAGCACCCAGAAGATCGCCCGCCAGCCGAAGAACCACAGGATCTGGCCGCCGATCAGCGGCGCGAGCATCGGCGCGATCGAGGTGCAGGCCATCATCAGCGACATGGCCCGCGCCGCCTGATCCTTCTCGGCGAGATCGCGCACCATCGTGCGCGCCAGCACGACACCGCCGCAGGCCGCCAGCCCCTGCAGCAGGCGCAGGCCGATAAGGTGCGCGGCCTCGGCGGAGAAGGCGCAGCCGACGCTGGTCACGACATAGACCGCCAGCCCGAGCAGGATGACCGGACGCCGGCCGAACCGGTCGCCGGCCGGCCCGTAGAAGATCTGCCCCAGCCCGAAAGCGATCATGAAGGCCGACAAAGTGAGCTGGATGTCGCCCGCGGTGCCGCGCAGGTCGACGGCGATCACCGGCAGCGCCGGCAGGTACATGTCGATCGACAGCGGCGTGAACGACGACAGCAGCGCGAGCAGGATGAGAAGCGCCGGCGTGAGCGACGGGCGGATCGGGTTCGGGGTGGAGGTCATCGGGCTCGCTGATACAGGCATTGGGCACCGGGTCCCATGCTATAAGCGGACCATGACGTCGCTACCTGCCCTGTCGGAAACGCAGATCCGCCGCTACGCGCGACATATCGTGCTGGCGGAGATCGGCGGCATCGGCCAGTCGAAGCTCGTCGCGTCGAAGGTCCTGGTGGTCGGCGCCGGCGGCCTCGGCGCACCCCTCCTGCAGTATCTGGCCGCGGCCGGTATCGGCACGCTGGGTGTGATCGACGACGACACGGTCGATCTCTCGAACCTGCAGCGCCAGGTGATTCACCGCACGTCCGACGTGGGCATCTCCAAGGTCGAGAGCGCGCGCCGCGCCCTCGCGGAGATCAACCCCGAGGTGCGGGTGCAGCCCCATGACGAGCGCCTTACCGCCGAAAATGCCGAACGCATCATCGCGGGTTACGATCTCGTGGCCGACGGCAGCGACAACTTCGCCACGCGCTACCTGCTGAACGACGTCTGCTTCAGGCTCAGGAAGACGCTGGTCTCGGCCGCGATCCTGCGCTTCGACGGCCAGATCTCGACCTACAAGGCGTGGCAGGGCGCCGGCCATCCCTGTCTGCGTTGTATCTTTCCGGCAGCGCCTTCCGAGGAAGCCGTTCCGAGCTGCGCTCAGGCCGGCGTGCTGGGGGCGCTGGCCGGGACCCTGGGCACGCTGCAGGCCACCGAGGTGGTGAAGGAGATCCTGGGCGTCGGCCGCTCGCTCTCGGGATCGCTCCTGATGTACGACGCGCTCAATGCCTCCTTCGAGACACTGACGGTCGGCAAGCGGCCCGATTGCCCGACTTGTGGTCACGCCACATGAGCGAGGGCGGTCTCTCGGTCATCCTGCGCTCCGACGATTACGAGAGCCTCCATTTCGGCCTCGCCCTCGCGGCGGCCGCGCTGGCCGTGAACAAGCCGGCCGTGCTGTTCTTCACCATGGGTGGGATC
>JAKFVZ010000474.1 GCA_021732965.1 Reyranella sp. | reverse complement strand
GGTGCGCGACACGCTGGTGCCGATCAACAGGAAGTGGCCGATCGCCGAGCTGCTGAAGGCCTGCGCCGACTACCCCGGCGCGCGCAACAGCCGGCGCATCACCTTCGAGTATGCGATGCTGAAGGGCGTCAACGACAGCGACGCCGATGCGCGCGAGCTGGTGCGCATCCTGAAGCCGATCCACGCCAAAGTGAACCTGATCCCGTTCAACCCTTGGCCGGGTGCGCCCTACGAGTGCAGCTCGAACAACCGTATCCATCGCTTCGCCGAGATCGTGAACGATGGCGGCCTCAGTGCCCCGGTGCGCACGCCGCGCGGCCGCGACATCTTCGCCGCCTGCGGCCAGCTCAAGAGCGCCAGCGAACGACAAAAAGGCGAGCGCGTACGCCTTTGACCCTTCCAGATCTTACCAGTAAGATCGGAGGATGGAAACTAGGGTTTCGACAAAGGGACAGGTCGTGCTGCCCAAGGCGATTCGCGACAAGCATGCCTGGAAAGACGGCACGCGGCTGATCGTCGAGGATCGGCCCGACGGGGTCCTGCTCAAGCCGGTCGCGGAGAAGAAGAAGCTGACGATCGACGACTGGGCCGGCATCATCGAATACAAGGGGCCGTCCCGCACGATCGAGGAAATGAACGCCGCGATCGTAAAGGAAGCCCGGCGACGCCATGCGCGCGGTCGATACTAACCTCGTCGTCCGGCTTTTCGCCCAGGACGACGCGGAGCAGGTCGGCGCCGCACGACGGGCGTTGGCGGCCGATACGGTCTTCGTTCCGAAGAGCGTCATCATCGAGTTCGAGTGGGTGATGCGCGGCGTCTACGAAGCATCCAGAGCCTCGATCGCCTCGGCGCTACAGACAATTTTGGACACGGCGAACGTAGAGGTCGAGGACGCGGCGACCGTTGCACGGGCTGTCGACTGGTTCCGCCACGGCATGGACCTCGCCGACGCCGTTCACCTCGCGTCGAGCGCTCATGCCGATTGTTTCGTCACATTCGACCGGACCTTGCGTCGTCGCGCGACCAAGTTGCAGGCAAAGCCCGTGGTGATAGAGCCCTGACGGTCAAAGCCGTCATTGGAGCGCGCCACTCCGGTAGCGCGCTCCAATGCTCTCAGCGCGTGAAAGCGGCGATCTTCGACAGGAAGGCGTTCTCGCTCGATACCGGACGAAGCCCGGTCGCGCCGAACCACGCGTCGAGGCTGCCGGTCGTGTATTCCGCGTAATAGGGCTCGTGGAAATAGTGCGGGAAGAGGTCGAGCAGGCCATCCCATTCGGGGCGGTCGCCCTTCTGCAGGGAGTCGACGATCACGACGAGGCCGTCGGGCTTCACGACGCGCGCCATCTCGGCGATCACCTGCGTGCGGATCTCCTTCGGCAGCTCATGCAGCAGGAAGGAAGAGACGACGAGATCGAGGCTCGCCTCGCCATAGGGCAGCGATTCGGCGGCGGCTTCTTCGAGTTTCACACGCGCCGTGCGGCCGATCAGGCGGCGTGCCTCCTCGAGATAGGGGCGGCTGAGGTCGATGCCGGTGAGCCTCATGCCCGGCCACGCGCCGTGCAGGGCGGCGAGAAGGCGGCCGGTGCCGCAGCCGACGTCGAGGCCCCGGACGTCACGCTGGTTGCGGCCGGCCAGCCAGGCCGCGATCGGCGCCAGGGCGCGACGGCGCATGACATCGGCGGCGCCCGTGAACAGCACCTCGACCTGGGTGTCGTAGAGCGCGGCCGAATGGTCCGAGAGCCAGCCGTCGCTCTGGAAGTGGAAATTCTGCCGGTAATAGTCCGGCAGGCCGTCGGCCTGGGTGCCGGGCGGCAATTCGTCGTCGAGCGTGCCGTGCCGGCGCGCGTCGACCTGCGGCAAATCGCGGAAATAGAGCAGGCTGCGACGCAGGAATTCAGCAGGCTCGGGCCCCAGAAGGCGCGGCGCCGGATAAAGGCCGGCGGCCACGTCCCGCCATTCGCGCTGGAACAGGCTCCGCATGTCGGCGGTCAGTTCCGCCCGGCTGGGCGTCGGCCCGACGGCAAAGTCGGGCTTGGGCATGGGTTTCAGCAGCCGTCGGCCGGCCGCGTAGTGGCCGGCATACCAAGCGACCCGGGCCGTCTGCTGGGCGGCGTAGGAGAGGCGGTCGAGGGGGGAAACCATGGGAGCGTATTCCTCACCCCGATTATAGCCTCTTTGCGGCGCGCTTGCCCCGGTGGGGTCGACCGCTATATTCCGCGCGCCTTTACCGAATCGACATGAAAGCGGCCAGCATGAGCGTTTCTTATACCGGGCCCTACAAGAAGGGCGAGATCAAGAAGGTCGTCCTGGCCTATTCCGGCGGCCTCGACACCTCGGTCATCCTGAAGTGGCTGCAGACGGCCTATGGCTGCGAGGTGGTGACCTTCACCGCCGACCTGGGCCAGGGCGAGGAACTGTCGCCGGCCCGCAAGAAGGCCGAGTTGCTGGGCATCAAGCCCGAGAACATCTTCATCGAGGATGTCCGCGAGGAGTTCGTTAAGGACTTCGTCTTCCCGATGTTCCGCGCCAACGCCCTCTACGAGGGCCAGTACCTGCTCGGTACCTCGATCGCGCGGCCGCTGATCTCCAAGCACCAGATCGACCTCGCGCTGAAGACCGGCGCCGACGCGGTCTGCCACGGCGCCACCGGCAAGGGCAACGACCAGGTCCGCTTCGAACTCTCCTATTATGCGCTGAAGCCCGACATCAAGGTGATCGCGCCGTGGCGCGAATGGGAGCTGACCTCGCGCACCAAACTGCTCGAGTTCGCCGAGGAGCATCAGATTCCCATCGCCAAGGACAAGCGCGGCGAGGCCCCGTTCTCAGTCGATGCCAACCTCCTGCACTCCTCCAGCGAGGGCAAGATCCTCGAAGATCCGTGGGAAGAGGCCGACGAGATGGTCTACCAGCGCACCATTTCGCCCGAGACCGCGCCCGACAAGGCGACCTATATCGAGATCGAGTTCGAGCGTGGCGACGCCGTTGCCATTGACGGCGTGAAGATGTCGCCCGCGACACTTCTCACGAAGCTCAACGAGCTGGGCAAGGCCAACGGCATCGGTCGCCTCGACCTGGTGGAGAACCGCTTCGTCGGCATGAAGAGCCGCGGCATCTACGAGACGCCGGGCGGCACGATCCTCTACGCCGCCCATCGCGGCATCGAATCGATCACGCTCGACCGCGGCGCCGGCCATCTCAAGGACGAGGTGATGCCGAAGTACGCCGAGCTGATCTACTACGGCTTCTGGTACTCGCCGGAGCGCGAGATGCTGCAGGCGCTGATCGACAAGAGCCAGGAGAACGTCACCGGCACGGTGCGGCTCAAGCTCTACAAGGGCAACACCACCGTGGTCGGCCGCAAGTCGCCGGTGTCGCTCTACTCGATGCAGCATGTCACCTTCGAGGAAGACCAGGGCGCCTACAACCAGCGCGACGCCGAGGGCTTCATCAAGCTCAACGCACTCAGGCTGCGCCTGCGTGCCCTGGGCCAGGGCGGTCCCAAGAGCTGACCTGACGTCACCTGACCCAACGGGACCGGCGCATGCCATTCGACGACGACGAGCGCCGCCTCCCCGGAGGGCGCGGAACGGGCGAGCGGGCGATCAACCTGCCGCCCGCCGTGCTGTGGCTGATCGGCATCAACGTCGCCGTCCACCTGTTGCGCCAGCTTCTGGGCGAGCAGGCCGACCTTGAGATCATCCTGCAGTTCGGCCTGGTGCCCGCCGCCTACACGACCGACAGCGGCCGCGATCTCTTCTCCTTGATCGTTGCGCCCGTGACCTACCAGTTCCTGCATGGCGGCTGGATGCATCTCGGCATCAACATGCTTACGCTAGCGGCGTTCGGCGCGCCGGTGGAGCGGCTTCTCGGC
Source organism: Reyranella sp. (assembly GCA_021732965.1). Lineage (GTDB taxonomy): Bacteria > Pseudomonadota > Alphaproteobacteria > Reyranellales > Reyranellaceae > Reyranella. The sequence goes on along the minus strand of JAKFVZ010000474.1, from coordinate 75 downwards.
GTGCGCCGCTTCGTGCTCTTCTATCTGGTGTGCGGCGTCGTCTCCGGCTTTGTACACATCCTGGTCTATCCCGAT
>JAKFVZ010000217.1 GCA_021732965.1 Reyranella sp. | reverse complement strand
GATTCAATCACTTACCTCATCCTGAGGAGGTCGCGCAGCGACCGTCTCGAAGGATGGGCAACAGACGTGGTGCGCGTTCCCACCCTTCGAGACGGCCTGCGGCCTCCTCAGGGTGAGGTTATCGGGGCGCGTAACCTGTTGTTTCAGCTGCTTTCATTTCCGGCCAGACTCTCAGGAGCTCAACACCAGTCGCGGCACCGCGCCGCTCAGCTTCAACGCGCTGCCGCGGCCGGAGAGCGACGGGTTCGTCATGAAGTAGTGATGGGCGATGAACGGTTCCTTGCCGGTCTGCGGCCGGTGATAGTTACCGTCCGGTGACATAAGCCAGCTTTGACCGTCGTCCTTCAGGTTTGCAACCATGATCTGGTCGAGGACCTGCTCGTGGACCGTCTGGTTCTCCACCGGGCAGAGGAGTTCGACGCGACGGTCCAGATTGCGCGGCATCCAGTCGGCCGAGGACAGGAAGACCTTGGCCTGGAGTGACGGCAGCGACTTGCCGTTGCCGAAGCAGATGATGCGCGCATGCTCCAGGAAGCGACCGACCATGCTCTTGACGCGGATATGCTCGCTGAGCCCTGGCACGCCCGGCCTCAGGCAGCAGATGCCGCGTATGACGAGGTCGATCTGCACGCCAGCGCATGAAGCCGCGTAGAGACGGTCGATCAACGCGCCATCGACCAGCGAGTTGAGCTTGGCCCAGATCGCGGCCGGCTTTCCCGCACGGGCATTGGCGATCTCGGCATCGATCAGTTCGTAAAGGGTTGGCCGCAGCGTCACCGGCGCGAAGGCGATCTTCTCCATCTGCTCGGGCCGCGCATAGCCGGTCATGTAGTTGAACAGGCGAGCCGCGTCCCGGCACATCGCCGGATCGCAGGTGAAGAACGACAGGTCGGTATAGATGCGCGCGGTGATCGGGTGATAGTTGCCGGTGCCGAAATGCACGTAGGTGCGGATCGAATTCGCCTCGCGGCGCACGACCATCGAGACCTTGGCGTGCGTTTTCAGGTCGATGAATCCATAGACCACCTGCACGCCCGCGCGTTCGAGGTCGCGTGCCCAGCGGATGTTGGCTTCCTCGTCGAAGCGCGCCTTCAGTTCGACCAGCGCCGACACGGTCTTCCCCGCTTCCGCCGCCGCGATCAGTTCCTTCACGATCGGGGAGTCCGCGCTGGTGCGATAGAGCGTCTGCTTGATCGCCACGACGGCCGGATCGCGCGCCGCCTGGCGCAGGAACTGCACCACGACGTCGAAGCTCTCGTAGGGATGATGGACGACGATGTCCTTGGCGCGGATGGCGGCGAAGCAATCGCCGCCGAAGTCGCGGATGCGCTCGGGGAAGCGCGCATTGTAGGGCTCGAACTTCAGGTCGGCCCGGTCGTCGATGATCACGGCCTTCACGTCGACGATGTTCAGCATGCGATCGAGATGGAAGACGTGGACGCTCTGCGTCTGCGCCGGCACTTCGAGCTGGTCGAACAGGAAGTCGCGCAGTTCGGCCGGCATGGCACTGTTGACCGAGATCGAGATGAGATCGCCGCGACGGCGGCGCTTCAGCGCGCTCTCGTAGAGCAGGACGAGATCCTCGGCCTCCTCGTTGATCTCGACGTCGCTGTCGCGGATCAGGCGGAAGAAGGCGCGCTCGATCACCTCGTAGCCCGGGAACAGGCGCGGCAGGTAGATGTCGATCAGGTCTTCCAGCGGCAGGAAGCGGATGTCGCTGCCCGGCAAGCGCACGAAACGGTCGACCTGCGGCGGCAGCGGCAGCAGCGCCATCAGGGGACGCCGGTCGTCGCGCCGCTGCAGCTTCAGGATGGCCGAGAAGCCGCCATTGGGAATGAACGGAAACGGATGCGCCGGATCGATCGCAAGCGGTGTCAGGATCGGGAAAACCTGGTCGATGAAGTAGGCATCGAGCCAGGTCCGCTCAGCCTCGGTGAGTTCGCCCGAATCGAGTACCGCGATGCCCGCCTCGCGCAGGTCGTCCTGGAGGGCGGCCCAGACGTCCTGCTGCTGCGCCATCAGGGTCGAGGCGCGGTCCCGGATCGCCGCCAGCTGCTCGGCCGGCGTCAGCCCGTCGTCGCTCAACAGGGTCGAACGGGTCTGCAGCATGTCGACCAGGCCGGCCACGCGAACCATGTAGAATTCGTCGAGATTGGCCGCCGAGATCGACAGGAACCGCACGCGTTCCAGCAGTGGGTGGCGCTTGTTGGTCGCCTCCTCGAGGACCCGCGTATTGAACGCCAGCCACGACAGCTCGCGATTGATGAAGCGCCGGGGACTGTCGGATGTTATTTCGAGCAAAGCCGGATCGGCGGAGTTGAGCGCGTCCATGTGGACCCCTGCGGGGCACTCTCCCTGAAATTATGCACAGGAACGGTACCGTCTCTACATACCCGTGTCATGGCAATTAACTAAGCCATTGTTACAAATGGATTTAACGACATCACCATGCGCAAGACCATTCTCCTCCTGCGACATGCAAAATCGGCCTGGGATAGCCCGCGCCTGACCGATCACGACCGGCCGCTCAACCGCCGTGGCGAGCAGGCCGCCCAGACGATGGCGGATCACCTGGCCAGCCATGCCCCGCGGCCCGACCTGATCCTGTGTTCCACGGCCATGCGCACGCGGCAGACGCTGGCGCCGCTGGTCGGCGTTCTGGGCAGTCCCACGCCTCCCATCGCGCTGGAGAAAGGGCTCTACCTGGCGTCGGAAGAAGAGCTGCTGGAGCGGCTGCAGGCTTTGTCCGAGGAAGTCGGGACGGTCCTGCTGATCGGCCACAATGACGGCATAGGGCAGCTGGCGGCCGCCCTCGCCGCGCAGGGGCCCGAAGAGCCGCTGGCCCGCCTGAGGGACAAGTACCCGACGGGCGCGCTCGCCGTGCTTCGCCCCTCGCCCGGTCCCTGGAGCGCCCTGGCTCCGGGGACCTGCGATCTTCTGGCTTTCGCCCGGCCGCGCGACTTCGGCCCGCTCTGACGCTCAGTACGTGCCCGGGTACTGGCCGCCGTCCATCAGGATGTTCTGGCCGGTCATGTACCCGGCATGCACGCTGCACAGGAACGCGCACATCATCCCGAACTCCTCGGCCGTGCCGAAGCGGCCGGCCGGATGCGCCTTGGCGCTCGCCGCATACTCTTCGTCGAAGCTGCGGCCGGCCTTCGCCGCGCGGGCCTTGGTCGTGCCGCGCAGGCGGTCGGTGTCGAACGGGCCCGGCAGCAGGCCGTTGATCGTGACGCCGTGACGGATCGTGGTGCGCGCGACGCCGGCCACGAAGCCGGTCAGGCCCGATCGCGCGCCGTTGCTGAGGCCCAGGATGTCGATCGGCGCTTTCACCGAGCTCGAGGTGATGTTCACGATGCGCCCGAAGCCGCGCTTCATCATGCCGTCGACGCTCGCCTTGATGAATTCGATCGGCGTCAGCATGTTGGCGTCGAGCGCCTTGATCCAGTCCTCGCGGTTCCAGTCGCGGAAGTTGCCCGGCGGCGGGCCACCCGCATTGTTGACGATGATGTCGGGCTCCGGACAGGCGGCCAGAACCTGCTTGCGTCCGTCCTCGGTCGTGACGTCGACGGCGACCGCCGTGACCTTCACGCCGTACTTCTTGCGGATCGCTTCTGCCGTCGCCTCGAGTTCCGACTGGGTGCGGGCGTTGATCACGAGGTCGACGCCCTCGCCGGCCAGCGCCTCGGCGCAGCCTCGACCCAATCCCTTGCTCGCCGCGCAGACGATCGCCTTGCGACCCTTGATGCCCATATCCATTTGCGTTTCCTTCTTCTAATTCACGCGTGTCCAGAGTTGCGTCTTGCCGAACATCGGCGTGCCGACGAACCCGCGCAACCGCAGCTTCCCGTCGGGTTGCAGGCTGATGTTGGCGCTGTAGGTCTTGCCGTCCTCGCCGTTATAGACCTTGCCGTCCTCGAACGTGTTGGGTTCGTTGGTCTTCTTGAAGCCCCAGATCAG
>JAKFVZ010000776.1 GCA_021732965.1 Reyranella sp. | reverse complement strand
GAACGAGTCGAAGGTCACGAACTGGCTGGCCATCAAGGTGATCGTGTCGGCGGCGTTGCTGCCGACGAAATGCTCGACGCCGGTCACGGAGGACCGCGAGAAGTCGACGACGGTCGCCGCCCCGAACAGGCCGAGCGTATCGTCGCCGCTCCCGCCGTCGATGACGTAATCGATCGCGGTGCCGCTGATGTTGATCCGGTCGTCGTTCTCGCCGCCGAGCAGCGTCTTGACCCCGGTTCCGACGCCCTCGACATTCAGCGTGTCGTTGCCGGCGCCGCCGGACGCGGTGCTGGTGCCGTTGGCCCCGAGCTGCAGCGTGTCGTCGCTGCCGTTGCCGTTCAGGATATCGTTGCCACCGTTGCCGAAGGCGGTGTCGTTGAATTCGGTGCCGTCGAAGGTCTCACTGGCGGTGGTGCCGGTAAAGTTTGCCATGTTCCCGTCCCCAAGATGAAAGTCGCCACACCGACGAGGCCGCGAAAGCAGCCAGGATTTCAGTCGGGTTCTGAGGCTTCAGCTTGCAACGGGCAGTTCCCAAGGAACGCTCTTCGAGCGTTCCACTGCCTTGTACCTACCCCAAGTTATCAACCCACACTGGCCCCATGGAAATCTAGGGGGCAATCCCGACGCTTGTAAACGGCCAAACTCGTTCAACTTCTCACAACCGCGCGATCAAGATCGCTTTCTCAACCGCGCCGGTCATCTCACGCGAGTTAACCCGAGGCATGAACTCCGGTCTGTGGGATTGCTCACACTCAGGCTCGCAGTGCCCGGGGCCAGTCCCGAGCCAACGCCTTGAATGCCTTGAGACTTGTCGGGCTTCACACCGACTGCACTTCCTACCCTCGGGAAATCGCCGGCGGCTCCCCCTCGCGGAGAATCTCTTCAAGGCGTCTGGCCGCGTTAGCAATTGCCCCGTCGAAACCCCGGCCCGGCGGTCCGGTAACGACTTCGACGTTCGGGCTCCAGTTGCCGATGTTTGTGCCGGGCCTCGTCCTGAACAGGGCCTCTGCCGGATGGGTAACGGCCAGCGTCCTGGCCCCAACCGCTCCCGCAAGGTGCTGGGTCGTGCCCGGCAGGGATAATAGTTCTTCCTGAGGAAGGTTCTTGGAGTCTTCGACAGGTGGTCCGGCCATTCCTTGAGCAAGCGCTCCAGATATCCATCCTTATTGATCACCTGCAGCCGCGCGTCGCCCTCGCTGATGAGTCGGAAGGAAACGATCTCCGGCCGTGTCCGCAAAATCGACAGAGCTTCTTGAACCGAAGATGCCTCGCGAAACGGACTTGCGGGTTTTAGCCAGACCCAGACGTCAGGCAAGCCGATGTCATGCTCCGGCAGTCGTTGATGCAGGTCCTCGAGAATATCTTCCTCCCGCGCCGCGTCCGTGCTCGCAGCCGCCGAACGCAGGAACGTACACTCAGCGCCGTCCAAGCACCTGATCTCTGCATACTTGGCGCTATCGGTGCTGAGGATCACCCAGTCAATACCAAAGGCGCGTCCGAAGGCGATCGACCCGGCAAGCAGAGACCGACCATCAACCTCACGAATGTTCTTTTCGGGCAGGCCCTTCGAGCCGGACCGTGCCGGAATCAGCGTATAGACTCGCAAGAAAGTCTCAAATTCCAGAAATACGATCGGCTACCCTGTAGACTAAAACTCCCTGCGAAGGACGCCTCAGATCTGGCGGCGCCTCGCACTTATTTCCCGTAGGCGCGCCGTACCAGGATGGGGTTGCCCCCTCATGCATCAGTTGGCATTGTTTGGCCTCATCAGAAACAAGGATTTACATGGCTCCGATCGGCGACCTTCGGGATCTGTTGCGACGCAAGTGGTATGTCGACGAGCGCCTGCGGGTGCTGATGCTGGAGAAGAAGGAACTGTCCGTCGCCGAACTTCCTGCGGACAAGCGCGAGCAGTCCAAGCGCCGTGCCTATGTGAAGTTCAGGCGTGCCGCCGTTCTCGAAGAGATCGAGTCGTTCAGGGCCGAAAGCAAGCGGGTAAACGCGAAGCTGAAGGGCCGCCCGGAACCCGATCAGGCAGCGTGACGCGACGCGGGCTGATCCTTCTGGCGGCACTATTGCCGACAGGCGGCTCACCGGCCCACGCGGAGAACTGCATGGCGCTATCGCCCGAACCGCCCACCAAGGAAATCGTCAGTCCGCAGGCCGCCGACATCCTGCTCGTAGGCGATTCGATCGCCGCCGGATGGCCGCGCAAGATGCTCGAAACCATCTTCCCCAGCCACCGCGTCGGCAAGATCGCCGTCAGCGGCGAGCGCGTGCAGCAGACCCGTTGGAAGCTCGACAACAACCGCTTCGATCATCTGGCTCCCCGGATAGTCATATTGGTGGTCGGCACGAACAATCTGGGCAAGAATCCGCCCTGCGCAATTGCGGAAGCGGTACTCTTGGTGGTCGCCGATATCTAGAAGCGATGGAAGCCCGAGCGCATCTTCGTCTTCGGCATCCTGCCACGCGGCGCCGGTGGCGAATTCCAGAGGCCGGCACGCCTCGAGATCAATACCGCATTGAAGAAAGGCCTGGCCGACCGGGCTGCCATACGGTTCATCGACCTCGACGACAAGATGTCGTGCGCGCCGTGTGCGCCCTTCCGTCCCGACAACACCCACCTCACCACCGACGGCTATCGAATCCTCACGGACGCCGTCAGATAATGCTTCCTCATTCCAAGGCACCGATCAGGCTTCCATGACCAACATGCTGTCGCTCCGGCCCGGAGACCGCGTTCCGGATTTCGCCCTGCCGGGGCTGGATGGCAAGCTGCGGAAGTTCGTCTGGTCGTTCGTTGGCGACCCGGTGGCGCTGCTCGCGACCGCCGACCTCTCGGCGCTCGATCCCGTCCAGTTCGGCGCCTTGCGCGCCGCCTGCGAACAGGCATCGACCACGCTGCTGGTCGTGGCCGGCAACGAGATTGCCCGCGCGGCGCCGGCCTGGGCGAAGCTCGGCGCGGCGCCCGAGCAACCGCTGCTGCTCTGCGACCCCAAGGGCCAATATCTCTCGGCCCTGCTCGCGCAAGGCGGCGCCGTCGCCTTCGGCCAGGCGATGGGGCCGCGCCAGCGCGTGATCGTGCTCGACCCGAACCAGCGGGTCGCGGGGACCTTCGATACGCGGGCCCTGCTGGCGGCGGCCGAGGGAATCGGCGCGCTTGCCGCTTCCGTTCGCGCCGACGGCGGCGCCGACCTGCTGCTCAAGACCCCGATGGCGCCGGTAATGGTCCTGCCGCGCGTCTTCGAGCCCGACTTCTGCACCCAGCTCATCCGGCTCTGGGGCAAGGGCGACCATGGGGACTCGGGCGTTTCGAGCCGCTATGGCAACGTCGACATGGCGAAGCTGAAGCGCACCGAGGACTATATGATCGTCGAGCCGATGATGCAGAAGGCGGTCTCCGACCGTCTCGCCTATCGCATCGGTCCGGAACTGACCAAGGTCTTCGCCTTCGATCGCGAGTTCACCTTCGACGCCCATGTCGTGCTGTCCTACAGCGCCGAGGGCCAGCACTTCTTCGCCGCCCATCGCGACAACGGCGCGCCGGTCACGGCCGACCGGGTCTTCGCCGTGTCGCTGAACCTCAACGACGACTTCGAGGGCGGCGAGCTGGTGTTTCCCGAATTTGCCGGCGTGCGCGTCAGCCCGCCCGCGGGCGCAGCCGCAGTCTTCTCCTGCGGCCTGCTGCACAAGGTCGGCCCAGTAACCCGCGGCCGCCGCTACGTGCTCACGACCTTCTTCCGTCAGAAGCGCTGACCGAGAACCGGACGATGAAACGGATAGGGTGAGACCCCCTAGAGTCCTTCCGATGAAGATAGATCAAACACCTGCCTCATCCTGAGAACTTGTGAGCGTATTGAGCAAGCTGGCGGGTGTTTGTTCGTACGTGATGGTCGCTGGGCATACTTGTCGTCACATCCGGCATTGGTTGCCGTAGCCCAAGGCCTTGGAACGGCCTTGTCA
>JAKFVZ010000679.1 GCA_021732965.1 Reyranella sp. | reverse complement strand
TCCTCAAGGACAGGGGCCGGCTCCTCGCCGTGGCGGCGGGCCTGCCGGAGATGCTGGCGTCAGTGTGGGCGCCGTTGACCGGCAGCCAGCGGGTCATCGCCGGCCCTGCCGAGGAACGCGTCGGCGACATACCGGAGATCGCCGCGCTGGCTGAAGCCGGCGCACTGAAGCCCGTGATCGACCGCCGCTACACCTTCACGCAACTGCCCGAGGCGCACGCCTACGTCGAAACCGGCCGCAAACGCGGCAGCGTCGTGGTGAACGTCGACCACGCCTGACCGCCTCATAAGTCCTCTCCGCCACGAAGTGGGGGAGAGGAAGGGACCCGTTGCGTAAGCAACGGGGAGGTGAGGTGGTGTCGATCAAGCGCGAGATGCCGGGAGTGAGGTCTATGACCCACCTCACCTACCCCACGCTGCGCGCGGGGCCCCTTCCTCTCCCCCCACTGCGTGGGCGGAGAGGACAGGAAAGAGATCACGCCGCGATGGCCTGCTCGGCGGGGGCGTAGGGCAGGCCGAGGCTTTCGGCGGCGGCTTTGTGCGTGAAGCGGCCGCGATGGATGTTGAGGCCGGCGCGCAGGTGCGGGTTCTCGGCGACGGCGGCGAGGCCCCTGGCCGCGAGCGCGAGGCCAAAGGGAAGTGTGGCGTTGTTCAGCGCCTCGCTCGAGGTCAGCGGCACCGCGCCCGGCATGTTGGCGACGCAATAGTGGATGATGCCGTCGACTTCATAGGTCGGCTGGGCGTGCGTCGTGGCGTGCGAGGTTTCGAAGCAGCCGCCCTGGTCGATGGCGACGTCGACGATCACCGAGCCGGGCTTCATCGACTTCAGCATCGTCCTGGTGACGAGCCGGGGCGCGCTGGCGCCGGGCACCAGCACCGCGCCGATCACGGCGTCGGCCGAGAAGACTTCCTGCTCGACGGCGGCGAGGGTCGAATAGCGCGTGCGGACGCGGCCCTCGAACAGTTCGTCGAGTTCGCGCAGCCGCGGCAGCGAGCGGTCGAGCACCGTGACGCTGGCGCCGAGGCCCGCCGCCATGCGCGCGGCATGCGTGCCCACCACGCCGCCGCCCAGCACCACGACATGGGCGGGCTGCACGCCCGGCACGCCGCCCAGCAGCAGACCGCGGCCACCGCGATGGCGCTGCAGGGCGCCGCCTGCCGCTTCGATGGAAAGACGCCCCGCGACCTCGCTCATCGGCGCCAGCAAGGGCAGGCCGCCGCGAGGATCGGTCACGGTCTCGTAGGCGATGGCGGTGCAGCCCGAGGCGATCAGCCCCCTGGCCTGCTCAGGATCGGCGGCGAGATGGAGGTAAGTGAACAGGATCTGGCCGGGCCGGAGCTGCCCCCATTCGCCGGGCTGCGGCTCCTTCACCTTCACGATCATGTCGGCGGTCGCGAAGATCTCGCCCGCCGTGGCGGCGATGCGCGCGCCGGCCGCACGATAGACCTCGTCGCCGGCGCTGATCCCTGTGCCCGCGCCGGTCTCGACCACGACTTCATGGCCGGCATGGACGTATTCGCGGACCGCGCCCGGCGTCAGACCGACGCGATACTCGTGGGTCTTGATCTCCTTCGGCACACCGACGCGCATGCGGGCAGTCTCCAGTTTGTTCGATGTGCCATCAAACCAAGGAACGCCGGTTGGTTTCCCGGCATTCTCAAGACGAATTGCGTCATTTTCGCCGGAACTCTACGTTTGGGCCGACAATCGCGCAGGATTCCAAACATGGATATCGACAAGATCGATGGCACCATACTCCGGGAGCTGACGGAGAACGCCCGCGTCAGCCAGGTCGAACTGGCGACAAGGGTCGGCCTGTCGAGCACGGCGGTGGCGCGGCGGCAGCGCGCGCTCGAAGAGGACGGGCTGATCCGCGGCTATCAGGCGGTCCTCGATCTCCGCCGTTTCGGGTTGGCCACCACGGTGGTGGTGCGGATCACGCTGGACAGCCAGAGCGACGAGGCGCTGAAGGCGTTCGAGGCGGGTGTCCTCGATTGCCCCTCGGTGGTGCGCTGCTTCCTGATGTCGGGCAGCGACGACTATGTCGTCATCGTGCTGGCACGCGACATCGAGGACTTCGAGCGCATCCACCGCACCGAACTCTCGCGCCTGCCGAGAGTCGCCCGGCTGGAATCGAGCTTCGCGCTGCGCGAGGTCGTGAACCGCGCGGTGCCGCCCTCGGTGTTCGGCAAGACCGCGCGCAAGGTTCAGCGCAGGCGGCGCGCCGAGGCATAGACGCCGAGCGCCACGCCGCCCAGCACTATCGCGACGCCGACCATGCGCATCCCCTCCAGCGGCTCGCCGGTCAGGTAGGCGGAGATCGCGAGCGCCGCGCAGGGCACGAGCAGGCTGACCGGGCCGACCTTCGCGGCGGGATAGGTGCGCAGCAGCGTGCCCCAGATCAGGTAGCCCAGCCACATCACGGGAACGACCGTGTAGAAGAGCACGAACCAGCCGCGCAAGGTCGGCGCCAGGATCGGCGCGGCCAGCGCCATCGGCCCATCGAGCACGAGGGACGCCAGCGCGAGCGGGATCGGCGGCAGGACGCTGGCCCAGACCGTGACGGCGAACATCGAGACGCCGCGCGCCGAGCGGAAGACGAGGTTGCCCAGCGCCCAGGTGAAGGCCGACATCAGCGCGAGACCCAGGGCGAGCAGCGGCGTATCGCCCGAGATCGACTGCGCGAGCAGCACGACGCCGGCGACCGCGACGGCGAGGCCGAGCCACTGTGCGCGCGTCGCGTGCTCGCGCAGGAACAGCGCCGCCAGCACGACCGTGAGCGGCCCCTGGAGCTGGACCAGCACGGAGGTGAGGCCGGGCGGAAGGCCGGCCTGCATGGCGAAGAACAGGAAGACGAACTGGCCGCCGAACATCAGGCCGCCGATCCCCGCCAGCACGGACCAGGAGACGTTGGGCTTGGGGATGAACAAAGCGGGCAGGGCGCCCAGCAGGAAGCGCCAGGTCGCGAAGGCGAAGGGCGTGAACTCGTCGAGGCCGAAGCGGATGACCGTGAAGTTCAGCCCCCACATCGCCACGATGAGGAGGGCTGCCGCCAGATGCAGCGGGCTCAACTGGCTACAGCCAGACCCATGGGCGCGCGCTCTTGTCCGATGCCTGCCACGCCTCGATCTCGTCGCGCCGCGACATGGTGAGGGCGATGTCGTCCAGCCCGTTCAGCATCGCGTGCTGGCGCCGCGCATCGACCTGGAAGGGGATGGTGCGGCCGGTCGGCGAGATCACCTGGCAGTTCTCGAGATCGACGGTGACGCGCGCATTGCCCGGCGAGGCTTTCATCTCGTCGGCGAGCTGCTCGATCTCGTGGATCGGCAGGGCCACCGGCAGCAGGCCGTTCTGGAAGCAGTTGTTGTTGAAGATGTCGCCGAAGTACGGCGCGATCACCGCCTTGATGCCCATGCCCTTCAGCGCCCACACCGCGCCCTCGCGGCTCGAGCCGCAGCCGAAATTTTCCCGGCTGAGGATGATCGGCGCGTCGCGATAGGGCGTCTGGTTGAAGATGCAGTCCGGGTCCTCGCTGCCGTCGGGCTTGAAGCGAAGCTGCTCGAAGGCATAGGGGCCGAGACCCTCGCGCGTCACGTTGTCGACCAGCCGCTCGATGCGGATGATCAGGTCGGTATCGACGTTCTGGCGCATCAGCGGCGCGGCAACGCCCGTCACCTTGGTGAACTTGTCCATCTTGCGTTTCCTCCTCCCACCTCATCCTGAGGAGCGCGTGCAACGCGCGTCTCGAAGGATGGGCAACAAACGTGGTGCTCGTTCCCACCCTTCGAGACGCGGCCTGCGGCCGCTCCTCAGGGTGAGGTCTTTCGCTAGATCTTCCTCACGTCGGCGATGGCGCCCTTGATCGCGGCGGCGGCGGCCATGGCCGGGCTCGCGAGATGGGTGCGGGCGCCGGGGCCCTGGCGGCCGACGAAGTTGCGGTTGGAGGTCGAGACGCTGCGCTGGCCGGG
>JAKFVZ010000342.1 GCA_021732965.1 Reyranella sp. | reverse complement strand
TGGTCGCGAGAAAGGCGTTGCCCGCGTACTTGGTGACCTCGGCCGTCTCGATGTTGGTGAACACCATCGGCGTCTGGATCAGGTTGAGCGGCCGGTAGATCGCCGACATCACGTCGCGCGCGCGCTCGTCCTCGATCCCGACCACGACGCGATCCGGCTTCATGAAATCCTCAATCGCCGCACCCTCGCGCAGTAACTCCGGATTGGAGGCCACGTCGAATTCCGCCGCGGGCCGCGACTCCCGGATGATGCGGGCGACCTCGCGGCCGGTGCCGACCGGCACGGTCGACTTGGTCACGATCACCGTGTAGCCCGTGATAGCCCCGGCAATCTCGGCAGCCGCGGCGTAAACGTAGGACAGATCGGCATGACCGTCGCCGCGCCGCGTGGGCGTGCCGACCGCGATGAACACCGCATCGGCATTGCCGACCGCGTCGCCGAGATGGGTGCCGAACGTCAGTCGACCGGAACGCACATTGTCCGCCACCAGCCGGTCGAGGCCCGGCTCGTAGATCGGGATCTCGCCCTTCCGGAGCCGCTCGATCTTCGCGGCTTCCTTGTCGACGCACATCACGTCGTGCCCGAACTGCGCGAAGCAGGCTCCCGACACCAGCCCGACATAGCCCGAACCGATCATGGCGATGCGCATGGCGATCAGGCCTTCAGCAGACGACCGAGAAGAGCCCGCGTATCCGCAGCGGTATCGGCGCGGTGCAACGCCACCGCGACATTGGCTTCCAGGAAACCGATACGGCTGCCGCAGTCGTAGCGCTGGCCGGCATAGCGCAAGGCGTGGAAGGGCGAGCGTCCGATCATCTTCGCCATCGCGTCCGTGAGCTGGATCTCGCCGCCGGCGCCGGTCTCGTGCCGGTCGAGATGCTCGAACACTTCGGGCATCAGCACGTATCGGCCGATCAGCGCCAGGGTCGAAGGCGCTTCCTCGGGCTTGGGCTTCTCGACCATCCCGGTGATCTCGGAGAGGTTACCGTTCTCGTTCTTCACGGCCGCGATGCCGTAGCTCTTGGTCTGCTCGCGCGGCACGTCCATCACGGCAACAACGCTGCCGCCGGTCTTCTCGTGCGCCTGCACGAGCTGTCCGATGCAGCTCGGCTCGTCGATGGTGAGTTCGTCGGGCAAGAGGACGGCGAAGGGCTCCTGCCCGATCCAGTGACGCGCGCACCACACGGCGTGGCCGAGACCCAGCGGCTTCTGCTGGCGCGTGAAGATCGCATTGCCCGGCTTGATCGTCGCGTCCTGCGTCTGTTTGAGCTCCGGCGCCTTCTTGCGCTGTTCGAGCGTCGCCTCCAGCTCGTAGGCATGGTCGAAGTGATCCTCCAGCGCGCCCTTGTTGCGCCCGGACACGAAGACGAACTCCTCGATGCCGGCGGCCAGGCACTCCTGGACCGCGTACTGGATGAGCGGCCGATCGACGACCGTCAGCATCTCCTTGGGCATGGCTTTGGTCGCGGGCAGGAATCTCGTTCCCAGACCGGCAACCGGAAGGACGGCTTTTCTGACTCGCTGCGCCATGCTCATCGACCTCGTTCAGCAACGGGATTGTATATGAAAATCAATGATTTGACAGGATCAAGGCGCGGTACTCCGCGAGCGCGCTAGATGCCATGGCGGCGCGCGTCGTGGCAAGATCAACCGCCGAGCAGCACGTCCTTGGCCCGGTTGATCCGTGCGGCGAGTTCGGCCGAGCCGCCGACATCGGGATGCATGCGCTGGATCAGGCGCCGGTGCGCCGCCTTGATCTCCTCACCGGTCGCGCCCTCGGAGAGGCCCAGCACGGCCAGCGCCTCCTCGCGGCTCATGTCCGAGCGGGAGCCGCGCGGCGGCGGCGCGCTCCGCGCGTTCCGCCAGTCCGCCCCGAGGCGCCGGTCGAGATAGGCTTCGAGAACCCGCAGCGAATCGGCGTCCGCGGCGCATTCGGTGCGCAAGTCGAACAGTTCCGCGTCGGTCAGCACATCCAGGGGGCGTCCGGCGAAGCGGCCGGCCAGAACCGTACCGCCGACATCGCCGCTCGCGTGATCGATCCATGCCTTCAGGAATGCCGTGTCGACCTCGGTTCGCTGGCCGGTACCCGGCGCACTGAAGCCTCCGGACGGCCGGTTACGGAGCGCCCGCGCGATCAGCGCCGTGATGACGATACCCGCCAGCCCCATCAGTTCCGGCAGGAGACCGGGCAGGAAACGCAGCCCGAAGATCAGCATGGCGCCGACGCCGATGCCGCCCAGCACAACCATGATCACGCGCATCACGCGCGCCAGCGACGACGGATTGGCGCGCAGGAGCCAGGCAATGACCAAGGCGATTGCAGCGAAGGACAGCAGCGCCAGAAGAAGCGCCGGCATGACCTATTGCCGGGTGGTCGGCGCCTGCGGCGCCGGCGTTTGCGGCTGTGTCTGCGATTCCGCCTTCTCGCGCTGGATCTGGCGCCAGCGTTCGACGTTGCGATTGTGCTCGGGGAGCGTGGTGGCGAAGGCGTGCCCGCCCTGCCCGTCGGCGACGAAGAACAGCGAACGGTCACGCGCCGGATTGGTCGCCGCCACGATCGAGGCGCGCCCGGGATTGCAGATGGGGCCTCTCGGCAGGGCCGCGATCACGTAGGTGTTGAACGGCGTGTTCGACTGCAGGTCGGCGCGCGTCAGGTCACGCCCCAGCGGCGCCTTTCCTTCGGTCAGGCCGTAGATGGTGGTTGGATCGCTCTCGAGCTTCATGCGTCGGCGCAGACGGTTGATGAAGACCGCCGCGACCCGGGTGCGCTCCGACGGCACCGCCGTTTCCTTCTCGATCATCGACGCCAGGATGAGCGCCTCGCGCTTGTTGGCAAGCGGCAGGCCGGCGGCACGCTTGCGCCAGGCTTCGTCCAGGGCCTTCTCCATCGCCTCCTTCATGCGCAACAGAAGCCCGTCGCGGGTATCGTCGCGCGAATAGAAGTAGGTCTCGGGCAGGAGGTCGCCCTCTTTCACGTCGAGCGTGATGTTCCCGGTGAGCGCCTCGGTCTTGCGCACGAGTTCCAGCACTTCAGGCGTCGTCATGCCCTCGGGAATGGTGAGGCGGCGCTGCACGACCTTGCCCGACTGAAGCAACTCGACCAGGGCCTGCATCGAGGTGTGAGCCGGCACCTCGTACTCGCCCGCCTTGATGGGCTTGGGCGACGGATCGATCATCAGGGCCACGCGGAACAGGCGCGGATGGGCGATGACGCCCTCCTCCTCCAGCAGCCTGGCCATCGTCGTCGGCCCGGCGCCGCGCGGGATCACGACGTTCTTGGTCTTGTCGAGAGGCCCCTGGGCGGTGAGGATCACGTGGCCGACATAGATCGACCCGCCCATGACGGTGGCGAACAACGCAATGAAGAACAGAACCCAGCGGAAGTAGCTGAGCATGACTCAGCTCCCTGAGTTCAGGCAGGCCCGACGATCAGGGCCGCGTTGGTGCCGCCAAATCCGAACGAATTGCTGAGCGCGTAGCGAACCTTGCGCTGCTTGGCCTGCTTCGGAACCAGGTCGATGTCGCAGCCCTCGTCCGGCTCGTCGAGGTTGAGCGTCGGCGGAACGGCCTGATCGATCAGCGACTTGATCGCATAGATCGCCTCGATCGCTCCCGCGGCACCCAGCAGATGGCCGGTTGCCGACTTGGTCGAGGACATCGACAGTTTGTAGGCATCGGCGCCAAAGGTCCGCTTGACCGCACCAAGCTCGATGACGTCCGCCATGGTCGACGTGCCATGGGCGTTCACGTAGTCGATCTGGTCCGTGCCAAGGCCGGCACGCTTCAGCGCCGCCTTCATGGCGCGCATCGCACCGTCGCCGTCCTCGGACGGAGCGGTGATGTGATAGGCATCGCCCGACAGGCCGTAGCCGAGGATCTCGGCATAGATCTTGGCGCCGCGCTTCTTCGCGTGCTCGTACTCTTCGAGCACGAGGCAACCGGCCCCCTCGCCCATCACGAACCCATCGCGCTTC
>JAKFVZ010000658.1 GCA_021732965.1 Reyranella sp. | reverse complement strand
ACTGGGCCGACGCCAGTTGCGCCTGCGCGAGCTCCAGTGCCGCCTGATGGGCGCCGATGTCGGTCTGTGCCTTGGCAATGGCCACGGTGGACATGGTCATCTCGGCCTGGGACCGCCGCAGCACGTCATTGGCGCGGTCGAGTTCGGCGATCGGCGCGAACTGGCGCTTGGCGAGATCGGAGAACCGGCTCTGTTCCTGGACGGCGTAGGTATGGCTCGACGTCGAGACCTGCAGCGCAGCCTGGGCTACCGCCAGTTCCTCCTGTGCGACCTTGAGCTGGGCCACGGCACGATCGATCTGGGCCTTCCACTGGTTGACCACGAGCTGGAAGGGCTCCGGGTCGATCGTGAACAGTTTGTCGCCGATCTTGACCTCCTGATTGTCGACGACATGGACCTCGATAATCTGCCCCGTCACCTGGGGAGCGACCGCCACGAGGTCGGAGCGGACATAGGCATCGTCGGTATAGGCGACGAAAGAGGTGAACACCTCGTACAGGATGAACAGGGCGAGGATCGTGCCCCCGACCGTGAGCAGGCGATGAAGGCGGCTCGTCTCGATTTCCGGCCTTGCCGATCCGGCCGGCGAAACGGGTGCCGGCGGCGACGGAGGCTGGGACGCGACGGCAACCGACGCCGGTTCGTTCGGCGCGGTATCTGACGTCCGTCCGGACGGGGTCTCGTCGGGTGGCATGATTCTCGGAAGGTAACGCGCCGGGCGCTAGAAGCCCATGCCCGTGATCTTGGCCGCCAGCGCGGCCACCGAAAACGGCTTGCCGAGGAAGTTGACCCCGGCATCGATGACCCCGTGATGCACGATCGCGTTGGCCGTGTAACCGGTCATGTAGAGCACCTTGAGATCGGGACGCCGCGCCGTCGCCGCGCCGGCCAGTTGGCGGCCGTTCATGCCTCCCGGCAACCCGACATCGGTGAAGAGAAGCTGGATATCGGGGCGCTGTTCCAGCAGGCGCAGCGCCTGCTCCCCGTCGCCGGCCTCGTAGACGCTACAGCCGCATTCGCGGCAGGCGGCGACGGCAAAGTCCCGAACCACGGGATCGTCCTCGACGACCAGCACGATCGGTCCGGTGCCGGCCGCAACGCTCACGGATGGCGCGGGTTCGGGTACCGCCCCGACCTCCATATGGGCTCTCGGCAGGTACAGCTTGACGGTCGTTCCATGCCCCAGCTCGCTGTAGATCTTCAGGTGACCGCCGATCTGCTTCACGTAGCCGAAGGTCATGCTGAGGCCGAGGCCGGTGCCCTGCCCGCGCTCCTTGGTGGTGAAGAACGGCTCGAAGGCCCGCGCGATGGTCTGCTGGTCCATGCCCGTGCCGGTGTCGGATACCGCGATCATCACGAACTGGCCGGGCGTCACCTCGACATTGGCCGCCGCATAGGCATCGTCGAGATGCGCATTCGCGGTCTCGATCGTGAGCGTGCCCCCGCCCGGCATCGCGTCACGCGCATTGATCGCAAGATTGAGGACCGCCGCCTCCAGCTGCGCAGGATCGGCCTTGGCTCGCCACAGACCGCCACTCAGCACGGTCTCGATCTCGACGGTCTCGCCCAGGGTGCGGCGCAGCAGCTCGGACATCCCGGTCACCAGCCGGTTGGCGTCGATCGACTCGATCTGCAACGGCTGTTGCCGCGAGAAAGCCAGCATGCGCTGGGTGAGCGTTGCGGCCCGGGCCACGCCGGTACGGGCGAGATCGAGGAAGCGTACGACTTCCGGCGTCGGCTGCTGGACCCGCCGGCCGATCATCTCGATCGCCCCGCCAATGCCCGTCAGCAGATTGTTGAAGTCGTGCGCAATACCGGCGGTGAGCTGGCCGACCGCAGTCATTTTCTGCGACTGGCGCAGGCTCTCCTCGGCTGCCGTACGCTTGATCTGCTCCTCGCGCAGCCGCTCGAGCGTCTCGCCCTGGCTGGCCGCCCGCCGGGACGCGAGCAACGCGAGGGCAAACAGCGCCAGCGTGGCCGGCAGGCCGAACAGCAGGTGCGAGCCCATCCGATGCAACCAGGCCTGCCTTACGGCGTCCCTGGCGACCCCCACCGCGACATAGACCGGCAGATCGGGCAGCTTTCGATAAGCGACCGTTCGCGCGACGCCATCGAAACTTCCGCTCCGCGTATTGTAGCTGCCGCTGTCGCGATCCGCCGCGATCGCCCGCATGAAGGCAGAACCGGGTTCGAGGCGCGTCGTACTTCCGGCGTATGCCGGGAAGCGTGCCAGCAACTCGCCGTCGGCGCGGATGAGCGAAGTCGTATACTTGTCGGGCTCGGACGCGTGTTCGAACAGCTTGGCGAAATACGCAGGCGGGATCGCCACGAGCACGACACCGTCGAAGCCCCCGTCCGGCCTCTGCCGTCGCTCGCTGTACTGGAATACGTCAGAGCCCTTGATCCGGCTGCGGAACGTCTCGCTGACGTAGCGCGTCTCCTTGCCGTCGCGATGGGCGATGAAATAGGGCCGGTCGGCCGCCGACACATTGGCCGGCAGGGGGAAGACGTTGGCCGCCACGAGCGGCAGCCCGTCCTTGTCGAGGACGAACACGTCCTCGACCTGGGGCAGCTTTCGCACGAGATGCTGGAGCTGTTCGTGAAGTTTGGCCTCGTTCTGCCGGATTTCCCCGTCGGTGAGATCGTCGATTAGACCCAGCACGTTGCTGACGACGAGCTGCTGCGTTTCGAAGGTTGCCCGAGCGCCCACGTAGAGAAGGTCGAGCGTCCGCGAGACACGCTCCTCATACTGGCGCTGCGTCTCCCCGTAAGCCAACCAGCTTGCCCCTGCGAAGAGCAGAAGCGGTACGAAGACGGTTGCTGCCAGAAGGACGAAGGAGGCATCCGCCGCGGTCGTGCCGCGCAGGGTCCAAGTCTGGAGTTTGAGGAGCCGCCGCACGCGCGCCTACTATCCCTTTCGGACGAGGGAAGCCACGAAGTTCGACAGCTCCGAAGGGCTATAGGGCTTGGGAAAAGAATGCATCTTGATGCCCGACGGCAGGCTGCTCGGCGCCGACGCACCCGAGCAGCGGATGATCGGCACGTCCGGTCGGTGCTGGGCGGCCGCTTCGATGACCTTCTCGCCCGACATGTCGGGCAGGCCGATATCGACGATGACCGCCACGAGCGGCTTGTCGCCCCGGACGACATCGAGAGCCTCCTGGCCCGTCGCCGCCTCGATGCACTCGATGCCGACGTCGGCCAGCGAATCGACCAGAACGGCGCGGATCAGGAATTCGTCTTCAGCCAGCAGAACACTCGACATGCAACAGCCCTACTCCGCCGCCTTGGCCATGCTGGTCAGGGGTTTGAACGGCAGGATCGTTGTCGCGCGAGCCGCAGGTAACGGCAAGGGTGGGGTTTCCACACCCAGCGTCCGCGCCGCATTCCATGCCCAGCGCGGGTCGAGCAGGAAGGGTCGCGCATGCGCCGTGCAGTCGGCTTCGCCCGAAGCGATGATCTTCTCGGCCTGCTCGGGCTCGGTGATGAGGCCCACCGCCCAAGTCTTGATGCCGGCTTCCCTGCGAACGCGCGCCGAGAACGGCACGTGATAGCCCGGACCCAGCGTGATCTTCTGGCCGGGTGCGTTGCCTCCCGAGCTCACGTCGACGAAGTCGCAGCCGAGCGCCTTGAGCTGGCGCGCCGTCTCGATCGTATCCTCGATGGTGACGCCACCCTCGACCCATTCGACGGCCGAGAGCCGCATGCCCAGCGCCTTCTCGGCCGGCCACACCCTGCGTACGGCCTCGAACACTTCGAGCGGGAAGCGCCGGCGCTTGTCGGCGGTGCCGCCGTATTCGTCGCTGCGCTGGTTGCTGAGCGGCGAGAGGAACTGGCTGAGCAGGTAGCCGTGGGCGCCGTGCAGTTCGACCACGTCGAAGCCCAGCCGCAGGCTGCGCTCGGCGGCCTCGACGAAGGCCTGCTTCACGCGCTTGAGGCCCACCGTGTCGAGCGCTACCGGCGTATGCCACTTGGCGGCCGGATCGTAGGCCAGTGC
>JAKFVZ010000564.1 GCA_021732965.1 Reyranella sp. | reverse complement strand
AGGCCGTCGTCAGCGTCGCCGTCGAGACGCGCTTGAGCCTGAGACGGTTTTCGGAGGTGAGCGTGGTCATGAGCAGAGCTCCGGCAAGGGGGCGAGCGCATCGTCGGCGCGAACCGGACGGCGGGCTGTTGAGAATCGGGGCGGAGCGGACTTTGCGCCATGAGCGCCGGAAGCGCGAGCCGCCGCGTCGGGCGGCCGCGCCGGCGGAACAATCGGCCCTGCGGTCACTCGATGCGGACGCCGGCCTTCTGCGCCACCTCGGCCCAGCGCTTCGTCTCGGCCGCGATATGGGCCGCGAACTGCTCCTGCGTCGAGCCCACGGGATCGACGCCCAGCTTCTTCAACTGATCGATGACTGCAGGCTCCTTCATGATCGCCTGGACCTCCGAGGAAAGTTTCGCGACGATTTCCTTCGGCACGCCCGACGGCGCGAAGAAGCCGTGCCAGGAGGCGGCCTCGTAGCCGGGGATGAACTCGGCCACGGTCGGCAGATCCTTGGCGACCGGCAGGCGCTGGGCCGTGGCGGTGGCCAGCGCCCTGATCTTCCCGGCCTCGACATGGGGCCAGGCGATGGTGATGTTGTCGAAGGAGAGCTGGATCTGGCCCGACAGCAAATCCTGCGTCACCTGCCCGCTCGAACGGTAAGGCACATGGGCCATGTCCGTTCCGGTCGCGACCTTGAAGAGTTCGGCCGCCATATGGGTCGATGTCCCCGCGCCCGACGATCCGAAAGAATATTTGCCGGGGTTCTTCTTCAGCAGGTCGATCAGCTCCGGCACGGTCTTCGCCGGCAGATCGATGTTGACCATCAGGATGTTGGGCACGCTCGCGACCTGCGAGATCGGCGCGAAATCCTTGACGTGGTCGAAGGGCAGCCTGGCGTAGACGGCCGGGTTGATCGCATGGGTCGAGACCGTGCCCATGGTCAGCAGCGTGCCGTCCTGCGGTCCGCGCGCCACGGCCGCCACGCCGGTGTTGCCGCCGGCCCCGGCGCGGTTCTCGACGATGAAGCGGCCGTTCAGCCGCGCGCCGAGCCGTTCCGCGAGAATGCGGCCCAGCAGGTCGGTGGTGCCGCCGGCGGCGAAGGGCACGACGATCGTCACGACCTTCGAGCCCGGATAATCGGCCTGCGCGAAGGCCGGCGCGCCCAGCATGAGGCCGGCCCCGGCGACCAGCATCAGCCTGCGCGTCATCGTCGTGGTCTTGGCGGGCGTGGTCATCGGCGTTTCCCTGGCTTGCGCCCGTCTGCATCGCGGGCGTCCGACAGCCCTGTAGCATAGCGAGTGGAATTTGAAATCTGAAATTTCAGACTTGCGGCGAATCAACGCTTGTGATGGAACGGCCCGGCATGGATGCTGCCACGCGACCCCGCCCTCCGCCCTCCGCCCGAGAGCGCATCGCAGACGGATACACATGACCTCGCCTGCCCTGATCGAGCCCGTCGCGCCCCACCTGCTGCGCTCCCTGCGCGAGCACGTGCATGAGCGGCTGCGCCGCGCGGTCGTGGCCGGGCGCTTCCGCAACGGCGAGCGTCTGAACGAGCGCGCGCTGGCCGACATGCTCGGGGTCAGCACGACGCCGGTGAAGGATGCGATCCGCAGGCTCGAGAGCGAGGGCCTGGTGCGCACCGAGTCGCGGCGCGGCGTGTTCGTCGAGTTCTCGCCGGGGCAGGCGCTGCAGATGGCGCTCGGCCGCGCCGCGCTGGAAAGCATCATGGCCCATATCGCCGCCAACCATGTCACGGCGGACGACATCGCCGAGATAGCGCGGCTGATCGAGGAGATGGAGCACGCCACGGCCCATGGCGACCTCGAGGACCTCGTCACGCTGAACGAGGCCTATCACGGGATGATCCACCGGATGTCCGGCTGCGACTATCTCGAGCGCCGGCTCGACGGCCAGCGCATGTACGACCATGCCCAGCGCATCGCGCTGCTCAGCGAAACCGCGGAGCGCCAGCAGGGCTTCGAGGAGCACCGCGCCATCGCGCAGGCGCTGGCCGGCCGCGACCCCGGCCTCAGCGAGACACGAATGCGCCGCCACATCGTCCGCTCGGCGAAAGCCCATGTGCGGCAGGTTTTCGGCGCCGATGCGGAAGGACTGGCCTATGAGGCGTGACCAGAACCACGGGGACAGGGTGAGGAGCGCCCTGCGCGGCGTCTCCGGCGTGCACGTCACCGCCTGGAAGGACGATGGCGAGGCCGACTGGGCGCTGACGGGTAAGATCGTCGCCGGCATCGCGCAGGCCGGCATCCACAACATCGTCTCGGCCGGCAACACCGGCGAGTTCTATCCGATGACGACCGATGAGGTGGTGCGTAGCCACGCCGTCGCCGCCGAGGCCGCCGCAGGCAAGGCGCTGGTCACCGCCGGCATCGGACGGTCGCTGCGGGAGGCGGTCGCGACCGGCAGGCTCGCGGCGAGCGCCGGCTGCGACGCCGTGATGGTCCACCACCCGCTCGATCCGTTCGCGGCGCCGCAATCGCAGGCCGACTACGTCATCGCCATCGCCGAAGCGCTGGACTTGCCGGTCGTCGCTTATATCCGCTCCGACGCCATCGGCGTGAAGGACCTCGTCCGCGTGGCGACACACGCCAATGTCGCCGGCGTGAAGTTCGCGTCGCCCAACATGATGCTGCTGTCGGAATGCGTGCGCGCCACGCTGGGGACATCCGCCAACTGGATCTGCGGCCTCGCCGAGGGCTGGGCCGCGCCGTTCTACGCGCTGGGCGCGCGCGGCTTCACCTCCGGGCTGATCAATGTCGCGCCCGAACGCTCGCTGGCGATCTGGCGGGCGCTGGAGGCCGGCGACTATGCGACGGCCCGCGCCGAGGTCGACGCCATCGCCGGCTTCGAGACGCTGCGTACGAAATACGGCAACGGCGCGAACGTGACCGTGGTCAAGGAGGCGCTCGGCATGCTCGGCGCGAATGTCGGCCCGGTGCGGCTGCCGGGCCTGCCGGAGCTGAACGCCGCCGAGCGGGCGGAATTGCGGTCGATCGTCTCCGGTTGGGGCGCGGTGCGCGTCGCGGCGGAGTAGGCCTCCGTCATTCTCGGGCGGAGCGAAGCGCAGACCCGGGAATCTCATGACGAAGAGACACTGGTTTCCGAGATGGCCGGGTCAAGCCCGACCATGACGGAACGACAACGACCCAAGACTACTTGAGGAAATACCATGACCCACCCCCGCAAGACGCCCGATGCGCTGCGCTCGAAGCGCTGGTTCGGCGCGAGCGACCTGCGCTCCTTCGGGCACCGTTCGCGGACGCTGCAGATGGGCTTCGGCCATGACGAGTTCATGGGCAAGCCGGTGATCGGCATCCTCAACACCTGGTCGGAGGTCAATCCCTGCCACACCCATCTGCGCGACCGCGCCGAGGCGGTGAAGCGCGCCGTCTGGGCCGTCGGCGGCTTCCCGGTCGAGATTCCGGTGATGTCGGTCTCCGAGCAGTACCAGAAGCCGACCACCATGCTCTACCGCAACTTCCTGGCGATGGAGACCGAGGAATCGATCCGCTCCCACCCGCTCGACGGCGCGGTGCTGCTCGGCGGCTGCGACAAGTCCACCCCGGCCCTGATAATGGGCGCGTGCAGCGCGGGCCTGCCCTTCATCTTCGTGCCGGCCGGCCCGATGCTGCGCGGCAACTGGGCCGGCAAGGTGCTGGGCTCGGGCGCCGACGTCTGGAAATACTGGGCCGAGAAGGAGGCCGGCAACATCACCGAGGACCAGTGGAAGGACATGGAGAGCGGCATCGCCCGCTCGCACGGCACCTGCATGGTGATGGGAACGGCCGCGACGATGATGAGCCATGCCGAGGTGCTGGGCCTGACGCTGCCGGGCGCATCGGCCATTCCCGCCGCCGACGCCGCCCATCCGCGCATGGCGGCCGCATCCGGCAGGCGCATCGTCGAGATGGTCTGGGAAGATCTGACGCCGGACCGCATCCTGACGCGCAAGAGCTTCGAGAACGCGCTGACCGTGCACATGGCCGTCGCCGGCTCGAC
>JAKFVZ010000110.1 GCA_021732965.1 Reyranella sp. | reverse complement strand
CTGGCCGAGCTGGCGCGCGCCACTGGCGGCACCGACATTCTGCATGTGGCGCGCGACGGGCAGCGGCTGGAGCGCCTGCAGGACGGGTTGCGCTTCTTCAGCCCCGAGCGTGAGGTGCTCGTCTTCCCGGCCTGGGATTGCCTGCCCTACGACCGCATGTCGCCGCATCCCGACATCGTGGCCGAGCGTCTGGAGACGCTGAGCCGGCTGGCCGCGCCCAAGCCGCCCGGCGCGCCGGCCCGCATCATCCTGGCCTCTGTCGGCGCCGCCCTGCAGCGCGTGCCGCCTAAAAGCCTCTATGCCGAGGCGGCGACGATCCTGCGCAAGGGCCAGACGCTCGACGTGGACTGGCTCACCGGATTCCTGGGCGAGAACGGCTATGGCCGCGCCGAGACGGTGATGGAGCCGGGCGAGTTCGCTGTGCGTGGCGGCCTGTTCGATCTCTTCCCGCCGGGCACGACGGAGCCGCTGCGCCTCGACCTGTTCGGCGACACGCTGGAGTCGATCCGCTCCTTCGATCCGATGAGCCAGCGCTCCACCGGCCCGCGCGACGAGGTCGTGCTGCTGCCGGTCAGCGAGGTCCTGCTGACGCCAGAGAGCATTGAGCGGTTCCGCAGCGGCTATCGCGAGCTGTTCGGCAACGTCTCGGGCGAGGACCTGCTCTACGAAGCGGTCTCGGCAGGCCAGCGCCATGTCGGTGTCGAACACTGGCTGCCGCTGTTCCACGACCACATGGAAACGCTGCTCGACTATTGCCCGGGTGCGATCGTCACGGCCGACCACGAGGCTCCGGAAGCGCTCAATGCGCGTTACGAACTGATCGCCGACTATTACGACGCGCGTCAGAAGACCGGCGCCAAGGGCGGCATGACCGGTGGTGCGGACTACAAGCCGGTTCCACCGGAGCGGCTCTACATGAAGCCGTCGGAATGGGAGCGCCTGCTGGACGGACGCACCGTCTCACAATTCTCGACCTTCGATTCCGCGCCAGGCGCGGTGAACACGATCGACCTCGGCGGCCGCCGCCACGAGGGTTTCGCGCAGGCGCGCACGGCGCAGGGCGTGAACCTGTTCGACAAGGTCGCCGAGCATGTGAAGGCGGCCAACGCCGCCGGCCGGCGCATCGTCGTCGCGGGCTATACCGACGGCTCGACGACGCGACTCCAGCATCTCCTGCAGGAGCATGGCGCCACCACGCCTGTGCTGGCGGCCGACTTCGCCATGGTGCAGGCCTTGCCTGCAGGCGTCGTCGCCATCGTGATCTGGCCGCTGGAGCATGGGTTCGTGCTCGACGGGCTGGAGGTGATCGGCGAGGAGGACATCCTCGGCGACCGCCTGTCGCGCCCGGCCAAGAAGCGCCGTCCGTCGGAGCGCTTCATCGCCGAAGCCTCGGCTCTCAGCGATGGCGACCTTGTCGTGCATCGCGAGCATGGCGTCGGACGCTACGAAGGGCTGGTCACGCTCGAGATCCAGAACGCGCGCCACGACTGCCTGAGGCTCACCTACGAAGGCGGCGACAAGCTCTTCGTGCCGGTCGAGAACATCGACGTGCTGAGCCGCTACGGGGCGGGCGAGGAGGGCGCCGTCCTCGACCGTCTGGGCGGCGTCGCCTGGCAGTCGCGCAAGGCCAGGCTCAAGCAGCGCATCGCCGACATGGCCGACCGGCTGATCCAGATCGCTGCCGAGCGCGCGATCCGGCGGGGCGAGACGCTCAGCCCGCCCGAGGGCCTCTACGAGGAGTTCTGCGCGCGCTTCCCCTATGCCGAGACCGACGACCAGCTTCAGGCGATCTCGGACGTGATCGACGACCTGTCGTCGGGCAGGCCGATGGACCGGCTGGTCTGCGGCGACGTCGGCTTCGGCAAGACCGAGGTTGCGTTGCGCGCGGCCTTCGTGGCCGCCCTGTCGGGCAAGCAGGTGGCGGTGATCGGGCCGACGACCCTGCTGGCCCGCCAGCATCACCGCACCTTCGTCGAGCGTTTCCAGGGCATGCCGGTGAACATCGGGCGGCTGTCGCGCCTGGTGCCGGCCAAGGAAGCCAAGGCCACCAAGGAAGGGCTGAAGGACGGCACGGTCAACATCGTGTGCGGCACGCATGCGCTGCTGGCCAAGAGCATCGAGTTCAAGGACCTCGGCCTGCTCATCGTCGACGAGGAGCAGCATTTCGGGGTCAACCACAAGGAGCGGCTGAAGGAGCTGCGTGCCGACGTCCATGTGCTGACGCTGACCGCGACGCCGATCCCGCGCACGCTGCAACTCGCGCTGACCGGCGTGCGCGACATGAGCCTGATCGCCACGCCGCCGGTCGATCGTCTGGCCGTGCGCACCTTCATCACGCCGTTCGACGCCGTCACCATCCGCGAGGCGCTGCTGCGCGAACAGTTCCGCGGCGGCCAGACCTTCTACGTCTGTCCGCGCGTGGAGGACCTCGCCTCGGTCGCTGCGGAGATCCGCGAACTCGTGCCGGAGATCCGGCTCGGCATGGCCCACGGCAAGATGGCGCCGACCACCATCGAGAACACGATGCAGGATTTCGTCGAGGGCAAGTTCGACGTGCTGCTCTCGACCAACATCGTGGAAAGCGGCCTCGATATCCGCAACGCCAACACGATGATCATCCACCGCGCCGACATGTTCGGTCTCGCGCAGCTCTACCAGCTGCGCGGCCGGGTCGGCCGCGGCAAGACGCGCGCCTACGCCTATCTTACCGTGCCACCAGGCAGGGCGCTGAACGAGGCGGCGGCCAAGCGGCTGGAAGTCATGCAGACGCTCGACACACTGGGCGCCGGCTTCCAGCTCGCCAGCCACGATCTCGACATTCGCGGCGCCGGCAATCTGCTGGGCGACGAGCAGTCGGGCCATATCCGCGAGGTCGGTATCGAGCTCTACCAGCAGCTTCTGGAAGAAGCCGTTGCAGCGGCGCGCGGGCGCTCACAGGAAGCCGCGAAGTCGGAATGGTCGCCGCAGATCAATCTCGGCATCCCCGTGCTGATCCCCGAGGAATACGTGCCCGACCTCGCGGTGCGCATGGGCCTGTACCGGAGGCTGGGCGGCCTCACGAACCAAAGCGAGATCGATTCATTCGCCGCCGAGCTGGTCGACCGGTTCGGCCGCATGCCGGTCGAGGCCGAGTTCCTGCTGAACACTGTCGCTCTGAAACTTCTGTGCCGCGCCGCCCAGGTGGAGAAGATCGATGCGGGCGAGAAGGCCGTGGTCTTCAGCTTCCACGACAACAAGTTCGAGCGGCCCGACCGGCTGATCGGCTGGATCCAGAAGAACGCGCCGCTCGTGAAGCTCAGGCCCGACCACCGCGTGATCGTGATGCGGGTCTGGAAGGACGAGCGGCAGCGGCTTTCGGGCGTGACGTCGATCGTTTCTTCCTTGGCGAAGCTCGCCGCTTAGGCGGGGGCTTCTTCATCAGTGTCTTCGCCACACGCCGGGCGCAGCGCAGCAGCCAGTCGCTGAGCGGCGTGTCACCCGAGGCGCTCCCATCCGCACGATCTCGGCGAACAGGTCGTCCTTCGAGGTGAAATGTGCATAGAAGGCGCCGCGCGTCAGCCCGGCCGCCAGCATGATGTCGTCGATGTTTGTGCCGGCATGCCCGCGCAGTCGGGCGGCATGCTCGACGATCAGGCGGTGGATTGTGCCGCGCTGGTTGCGGCGTCGCGTTCGGCGAGGTTGAAGACCTCGATGAAGGCGGGCGGGGGCTGGGCGCCGGAGACGGCGTACTTGCGGTTCACGATGAAGCAGGGCACGCCGTTGATGCCGAGACGTCGTGCATAGACGTCGGAGGCGACGACTTCTTGACGACCCTCGTCGCTGGCGAGGTGGTGGCGGGCGAGGTCCTCCTCGATGCCGGCGCGCACAGCGACCTCGATCAGCGTTTCGCGATCGCCGATGTCGAGCCCTTCCTCGAAATAGGCCTTGAACAGCTCGCCCACGACCTCGTCCTGCCGCTCGACCTTGGCGCTCCAGTGGACCAGCCGGTGCGACAGCACGGTGTTGGGGG
>JAKFVZ010000777.1 GCA_021732965.1 Reyranella sp. | reverse complement strand
GGCCGACCGGAAATGAATTGAACCGATTCAATCACTTACCTCATCCTGAGGAGGTCGCGCAGCGACCGTCTCGAAGGATGGGCAACAGACGTGGTGCGCGTTCCCACCCTTCGAGACGGCCTGCGGCCTCCTCAGGGTGAGGTTATCGGGGGCGCGTAACCTGTTCTTTCAGCTGCTTTCATTTCCGGCCAGACTCTGAGGAGCGCCGCGAAGCGGCGCGTCTCGAAGGATGGGCAGCGGGCCCCGTTATTTGCCACCTATTTTTGCATGCGCCCGAAGCGCCCCGAAGTCGCCTCTGATCAGGGCTTCCTTCTTGGCCCGTGACCAGCCCTTGATTTGCCTTTCGACCGCGATTGCATCGGTGATGTTCGGAAAATGCTCCGACCAAACGATCACCACAGGAAGACGTTTGGCGGTATAGCCCCCGTAAGTGCCGCTATTGTGCTCCGAAAGACGCCGTTCCAGGCCTCGACGCGCCGAGCCGACATAGTAGCTGCCGTCTGAACATCGAAGCATGTAGACGTGCGCTCCGTCTTCGTTGTCCATGGTTCAAGCCAGCTCGACCTTTGCCCATCCTTCGAGACGCGGCCTGCGGCCGCTCCTCAGAGGCCGACCGGAAATGAATTGAACCGATTCAATCACTTACCTCATCCTGAGGAGGTCGCGTAGCGACCGTCTCGAAGGATGGGCAACAGACGTGGTGCGCGTTCCCACCCTTCGAGACGGCCTGCGGCCTCCTCAGGGTGAGGTTATCGGGGGCGCGCGTAACCTGTTGTTTCAGCTGCTTTCATTTCCGGCCAGACTCTCAGGATGAGGTGGGTGTTTGATCTACCTGCATCGGAATGACTCTAAACGCGGCTACTGCCGCCCCTGCATCACGTCTGCGATCGCCTGGGCGAGATGGGCCTGCAGGAAGGGTTTGTTGAGGCGCGGGACCTTCGCGCTCTCGCCGTTGGGCAGTTCGGCGTAGCCGGTGGCCAGCAGGACCGGCAGGTCGGGATGCGTGCGGCGGATTTCCTCGACGAGCTGCGTGCCGGTCATGCCGGGCATCGCCTGGTCGGTGACGACGAGGTCGACGCGCGCCATCTTTGCCAGCACCGCGAGCGCCTCGCGGCCGGAATAGGCGATCGTGACCTCGTGGCCGAGATCCTCGAGCATCGCGGCGGTATTGACCAGGATCAGCGCATCGTCGTCGACCGCGAGGATCGAGAGTGGCCGTGGGGTCGACGGCGCGGGGACCGGCGCCTGCGGCGCCTGCGCGTCGCCGCCCGCCACCGGGATCCAGAGCGACGCCGTGGTGCCCTGCCCCTCGCGGCTCTCGAGCTGCAGCCGGCCACCCAGCTGTTCGGCGAGGCCGTGCACCATCGACAGGCCGAGCCCGGTTCCCTTGCCCACGCCCTTGGTGGTGAAGAACGGCTCGGTCGCGCGCTCCAGGGTCGCGGCGTCCATGCCGTGGCCCTCGTCCCTCACCTGCAGCCGCACGTAGCGTCCTTCCTTCAGCGACAGCGATGCCGCCGTCGCCGCCGTCACCGCGACCTCGCGCGCCGAGATCGCGACGATGCCGCCGCGCGGCATCGCATCGCGCGCGTTCACCACGAGGTTGAGCAGCGCCATCTCGACCTGGTTGGTGTCGACCCGCACCGGCGACAGCGTCGCGGGACAATCGATGTCGAGCACGATGGCGGGGCCCAGCGTATGGTCGAACAGGCTCTTCATGCCGTCGACCAGGGCGGCGACCGAGGCCAGCTCGGGATCGAGTTCCTGGCGGCGCGCGAAGGCCAGCATGCGCTGGGTGAGTGCGCCGCCGCGCCGCGCGGCCTGCATGGCATTGTCGATCAGCGCGATGTTGCGGTCGCCGGCCGGCAGGCGCTTGCGCACCAGTTCGAGGCTGCCGATCACCGCGGTCAGGAGATTGTTGAAGTCGTGCGCCACGCCGCCGGTGAGCTGGCCGATCGCCTCCATCTTCTGCGACTGGAACAGCGCCTCGCGCGCGCGCTCCAGCTCGAGCTGGGCGTCGCGGCGCTCGGTGATGTCGCGCGTGACCTTGGCGAAGCCCAGCAGTTCGCCGTCCGCCCCGCGCACCGGATCGATGACGATGCTGGCCCAGAAGCGCGTGCCGTCCTTGCGCACGCGCCACGCCTCCTTCTCGAAGCGACCCTCGCGCAGGGCCGTCTCCAGCGCGAGCTGCGGCTCTCCGGCGGCGCGATCCTCCTCGGTGTAGAAAGTCGAGAAGTGGCGGCCCAGGATCTCCTCCGGCTCGTATCCCTTGATGCGCCGGGCGCCGGCGTTCCAGGTCGCGACGCGGCCCTCGGGATCGAGCTTGTAGATGCCGTAGTCGGTGACGCTCTGCACCAGCAGGCGGAACTCCTCCTGGCTGCGGCGCAGCGCCTCCTCGGTCGCCTTTCGCTCGGTGAGGTCGCGCGTGATCTTGGCGAAGCCGCGCAGCACGCCCGACGCATCGCGGATCGGGTCGATGACGACATGCGCCCAGAACGGCGTGCCGTCCTTGCGCACGCGCCAGCCCTCGGCCTCGAACCGGCCCTCGGCCAGCGCCGTGGCGAGGGCGCGGGCCGGCAGGCCGTCGGCGCGGTCCTCGGCGCGGTAGAAGCGCGAGAAATGGCTGCCGATGATCTCGTCGGCCGCGTAGCCCTTGAAGCGCTCGGCGCCCCTGTTCCAGCTCACCACCCGCCCGGCGGGATCGAGCATGTAGATCGCATAATCGCGCACGCCTTCAACCAGCAGCCGGAAGGCGCTTTCATCGATCCGCTCGGGCGGCAACTGCGTGGCGGCGGGCGGCCCGGACACCTTCATGCCGGCCTTTCTAGCAGGCGATCGGCCCGGCCGGCACCATTCCGGCACGGCAGGCGGCAACTCTGTCCGCGAATGGACACTATGCAACCTTCTCGCGCCTCACTTGATTTCGCCACAGTGACGCGCTCGTCTCCCGGATCGGCCACGTCCGCCCGTCCCGAGGAGACACGCCATGACCGCGCCCCGCCCGTCCCGCACGCATATCGGCAACCACAAGCTCCGGCCCGAGACGCTGATGCTGTCCTACGGCTACGACCCCGCCCTCTCGGAGGGCGCGGTGAAGCCGCCGGTGTTCCTGACCTCGACCTTCGTGTTCGGCTCGGCCGAGGAGGGCCGCGACTTCTTCGACTACGCCGCGGGCCGCAAGACGCCGCCCGCCGGCAGCGCCGCCGGCCTCGTCTATTCGCGCTTCAACCATCCCAACAGCGAGATCGTCGAGGACCGGCTCGCGGTCTACGAGGGCGCCGAGACCTGCGCGCTGTTCTCCTCCGGCATGTCGGCGATCTCCACGACCCTGCTGGCCTTCGCGCGGCCGGGCGACGTAATCCTGCATTCGCAGCCGCTCTACGGCGGCACCGAGACCCTGCTGGCGAAGACGCTGTCGGGCTTCGGCATCTCAGCGGTCGGCTTCATCGACGGCGTGAACAAGGACGCGATCCGCGACGCCATCGCCGAGGCGCGCAAGAGGACCATGGCCCATGGCCGCATCGCGGTGATCATGATCGAGACGCCGGCCAACCCGACCAACACGCTGGTCGACATCGCCCTGCTGCGCCGCCTCGCCGGGGAGATCGCGCGCTGGCAGGAGGGCGTCGCGCCGGTGCTGGTCTGCGACAACACCCTGCTGGGGCCGGTCTTCCAGCGCCCGCTCGACCACGGCGCCGACGTCTCGGTCTATTCGCTCACCAAGTATGTCGGCGGCCATTCCGACCTGATCGCCGGCGCCGCCATGGGCCGCCGCGAGATCATGGCCCCGATCCGCGCGCTGCGCGGCAGCCTCGGCACGCAGCTCGACCCGCATTCGTGCTGGATGCTCGGCCGCTCGCTGGAGACGCTCGGGCTGCGGATGGAGCGCGCCAACGCCAACGCCCGCATCGTCGCCGAATGGCTGGCCGCCCATCCCGGTGTCGCGAAGCTGCACTATCTCGGCCTGTTGCCCGAGGGCTCGCCGCAACGCGCGCTCTACGATCGCCAGTGCAC
>JAKFVZ010000086.1 GCA_021732965.1 Reyranella sp. | reverse complement strand
CTTGCATGTCGGACAGAACGAGCAGGCGATCGCGATGGCCAAGGCCAACATCACCGCCTGGCTGCGCGAGATCGACGGGGCGGGGCTCGACGCCATCGTGATCAACGCCTCGGGCTGCGGCACGACGGTCAAGGACTACGGCAACATGCTGGCCGCCGAGCCCGAGTGGCAGGAGAAGGCGCAGCAGGTCGCGAAGCTCGCCAAGGACGTGAGCGAGATCATGCTCGAGATCGGGCTGGTGAATGTCGAGCCCAAGGGGCTGACGGTGGCCTACCATTCGGCCTGCTCGATGCAGCACGGCCAGAAGGTCATCGAACAACCTAAGAAGCTGCTGCGCGATGCCGGCTTCGTCGTGAAGGACGTGCCGGAAGGCCACCTCTGCTGCGGCTGGGCGGGTACCTACCAGGTGCTGCAACCCGAACTGTCGCGCCGCCTGCGCGACCGCAAGGTGGCGAACATCGCGAGCGTAAAGCCCGACGTGATTGCCGCCGGAAACTTCGGTTGCATCGGCAACATCGCCTCCGGCACCGGCATACCGATCGCTCATACGGTCGAGTTGCTCGACTGGGCCACTGGCGGCCCGAAGCCGGCGGCGTTCGAGTAGGGTCTTTCCGCTTAGAGCACCCGCACACACCACCTCATCCAGAGGAGACGTGCGAAGCACGTCGTCTCGAAGGATGGGCAACAGGCGCGGTGCGCGTGCCTACCCTTCGAGACGCGGTCCTGCGGACCGCTCCTCAGGGTGAGGTCGTTCTCGTTGAGACGATGTGATTTCTCTTTGGCCTTGAAGCCTAGTCGCGCTGTTCGAGATCGCTCAGCAGGCGGGCGAGCAGGGTAGCGAGTTGTCGCCGCTCGTCGTCGTCGAGGGCGGTCAGCAGGCCGGCTTCGATGGTCATGTCCTCGGCAAAGGCGGCGTTGATCGTCTTCAGTCCCGCCGCGGTCAGTTGCACCAGGGCGCTGCGCTTGTCGGTCTCGGACACGATCCGCTCGACGAAGCCTTTCTTCTCGAGACGGTTGAGGCGATCGGTCAGGCCGCCCGAGGTGATCATCAGCGACTGGTAGAGTTCGGTCGGCCGCTGGCGGTAGGGCTTGCCCGACCGGCGCAGCGTCGCCAGCACATCGAATTCTCCCGTATCCAGGTCGTACCGGCTGAAGACCGGCTCGATCCATTTGCGGCTGAGCCGGACAAGGCGGTTGGCGCGCGACAGGATTTCCATGCCGTCGAGCGGGATGCCGGGCGTTTCGCGCCGGCGCCTGGCGATAAGCTGGCCGGTCCGATCGGTATGCGCGGGGAAATCAGTCATCGACAGAAAGTACGGCCGGTTTGTCTTGACATCAAGATATCAGATATTATCTTGATGTTAAGATAAATGGAGGATTAGTCATGACTTCTGCCAACATCACCGAGTCCCCGATCCAGACGAGAGAACTGCCGTGGATGCCGCTCGGCGAAGGCGTATCCGCGCGGCCGCTTCATTTCCGCGGCGATGAACGCACGCTGCAGCTCCGCGTCGAGCCGGGCGTGCGGATCCCGCTTCATCGCCATGACGGGCACGTCCACGCGCTGGGTCTTTCCGGTCGCCGGCAGCTCGGCGACGGCAGCATCGCGGGGCCGGGCGATTACGTGTTCGAGCCTGCGGGCAACGTCGACAGCTGGGGCTGCGAAGGCGAGGAGGCGTGCATCGTTCAGATCACCATGACCGGCCGCCTGACCTATCTCGACGCCACCGGCGGCGATGGCGCGTGGACGGATACGCCGAGGCTGCGCGAGCTCTATCTGAAATGGTGCGAGGATCGCGGCCTCACGCCCTGGGCCAGCGAAGCGAATTGACCGGCGCTCACCGGCATATCGATTGCACGGCGGAGTACTCTGCGCGATCGTGTCATGCTGGGCGTCGCGACAGATCTCTCATGACCGGGATGACAGGGACGCCTCATCGATGACGCTCATTCGCTCTTGCCTTGCCGCGCTTGTCGGCCTGATGTTGGGGGCGAATGTGATGGCGCAGAGCGCCGGGAGCGGCACCGTGCTCGATACACTTTTTGCCAAGCTGCGAAGCGCCACCGATCCGGCGGCCATCCAGTCGCTGGAAGCGGCGATCTGGGAA
Source organism: Reyranella sp. (assembly GCA_021732965.1). Classification (GTDB taxonomy): domain Bacteria; phylum Pseudomonadota; class Alphaproteobacteria; order Reyranellales; family Reyranellaceae; genus Reyranella. The sequence goes on along the minus strand of JAKFVZ010000086.1, from coordinate 1,924 downwards.
CAGTGGGTGATGGTGCCCGACATGGGCCAGCGCGCGATGATGATGCGTGGCATCGCCGAGATGCAGCAGCAGGAACTCAAGGCCGCGATCGGGACCTTCACGCGCCTGATCGACGTGGCGCCCGATCTCTCCGAGGCTTGGAACAAGCGCGCCACGGCGCACTGGCTGATGGGCAACTTCACCGCGTCGCTCGCCGACATTTGCGAGACGGTGAAGCGCGAGCCGCGCCACTTCGGCGCCTATTCCGGCCTCGGCATGATCCGCGCCGAGATGGGTGAGAACGATCGCGCGATTGCCGCGTTCGAGCTGGCGCGCAAGTGGAACCCGCACATCGTGGGTGTCGACGGCGAGATCGAGCGGCTGAAGGCGATGGGCGGAGATGGCAGCGCCGGCACCGATCCCCTGGGGTGCGGCCGGCCTTCGACCTGAAGGTTGCAGCGACCGTGTAAGCCCCGGCGACGGTGCTCCTTGCTCATGCCCAAGCAGGGAGGCAAAGTCATTCCACGTTTCAAATCGGGAGTAATTCATGGCCACGCTGTATGTCGGCGGCCGTCTGTTCGACGGCGAGAAGGTGCAGGATGGGCAGGCGGTGCTGGAAGAGGCCGGCCGCATCAAGCGCGTGGCCCCGGCGGGCGAGTTCAAGGGCTTCGCCGGCGAACGGGTCGATACATCGGGCGCCACGCTGATTCCCGGCATCATCGACTGCCATGTCCATTCGCTGTCAGGCGCCGAGGGCAATCCCGGCGCCGTGCAGGATCGCCTGAGCGCGGCCCAGCTCACCGTGCGCGGCATGGAATTCATGCGCCAGACGCTGGAAGGCGGCGTGACGGCCGTGCGCGACTGCGGCGGCAAGGACTATATCGAGTTCGCGATCCGCGACGCCTACAACGCGGGCCGCTTCCTCGGGCCGACCATGCGTTGCGCCGGCCGAATGATCTGCATGACCGGCGGCCACGGCAATCGCACCGGCCGCGTCGCCGACGGCGTCGACGAGGTCGTGAAAGCGGTGCGCGAGCAGGTCCATGCCGGCTCCGATCTGGTGAAGATCATGGCCACGGGCGGCGTCATGACCCAGGGCGTCAATCCCGAGGACGCGCACTACAGCGCCGAGGAAATGAAGGCCGGCATCTCGGAGGCGCATCGCTTCCACAAATGCTGCGCCAGCCACGCGCAGGGCGCGCTGGGCATCCTGAATGCGGTGCGCGGCGGCATCGATTCCATCGAGCACGGCATCTTCATGGACGAGGAATGCTGCCGCGAGATGAAGGAGCGCGGCGTCTGGCTGGTGCCGACGCTGGCCGCCGTGAAGAACATCCTCAAGGGCTACGACGAGGGCGACCGCTCGATCCCCGACTATGTGATCGAGAAGAGCCGCCGCGTGTTCGACCGGCACATCGCCGCGACCAAGATGTATTACGGCGCTGGCGGCCGCATCGCGATGGGCACCGACGCCGGCACGCCGCACAACCGCCACGGCGAGAATGCGCGCGAGCTGGAATTCATGTGCGACATCGGCATTTCGAGCCGTGACTCGCTTTTCTTCGCAACGGCCAGTGCGGCCGACCTGATGCGTCTCGCCGACCATGGCCGCATCAAGGAAGGCAACGTCGCCGACCTCGTGGTTTGCGACGGCGACGCGCTGGCCGACATCAAGCGTGCGGCCCGCAAGGAGAACCACCGGCTGGTCGTGAAGCGCGGTATTGTCGCGCGCGACAACCGCGCGGCCTTCGCCCAGCAGGCTGCCCGCGTCGCGGCAGAGTAGGGACAGGGCAGGGCGATCCCGGAGACATCGTGGAAGAAATCTTCCTCATCCTGGTCGGGATCGCCTGGGCGCTCGGCACACCGCTGATCGCCATCATGGCGCTGGTTCGCACATCGAGCCTGCGCGCGCAGAACGAGCGGCTAGCCGCCGACGTGGCAACCC
>JAKFVZ010000326.1 GCA_021732965.1 Reyranella sp. | reverse complement strand
CGCATGGCGGGCCTTCCTTCGGACGTTTACTATGGGACCAAGAATCTAAACGCCGTTAACTTACCGTTGATAAGTTATCGACGTTCATATAATAGTCAAGGGCAGGAGAACCCGAGTGAACGCTTTTTCGACAGCGGTGACGGGCGGCAGGAAGAAGCGCGGCGAAGGACACACCCGCCGCGATGAGATCCTCCAGGCCGCCAAGGAGCTGTTTCTGGAGCAGGGATACGAGGCCACGACCATCCGCAGGATCGCGGATCGGGTCGGCGTGTCCGCACCAGCGCTGTATCTCTATTTCCAGGACAAGGAACAGATGATGCTGGCGCTCTGCGATCAGACCTTCGGGTACCTGATCGAGAGCATCAAGGAAATCGAGGCCACCGTCAGCGAGCCGCGCGAGCGCATCCGGCGCTTCGGCGAGGCCTATCTGAAGTTCGGCCTGGCCCATCCGGACGAGTACAAGCTGGTCTTCCTCGGCTCCAATATCCCGGAGTCCGTGCGCAAACTCGGCCACCGGATGCCGACCGACGATCCGACCCGTCCCGGCATCGGCGGTGCCATCGTGTTCCAGCGGCTCGTCGCAATTCTTGCCGAGGCCGAGGCTTCCGGCCTCAAGCTCAATTACCCGGCCGACACCTGTGCCGAACTTTGCTGGATGGCGATGCACGGCGTCGCCTCGGCCCTCATCCTCAAGGCCGACTTCCCGTGGTCCAACCGCGACCTGCTGGGCACGGGCATGCTCGACATCGTGATGAAGGGCATCATCCGCGGCGACTGAGCTTCAGGCCGCCGGAAGCGCTGCCTTGCGCGCGGCGGCTCGCGCCCGCAGCAGCTTCATCAGGCCCCAGGTCGCCGCGGCGCCGACCGCCAGCACGCCGATCCCCACCAGCGGCCTGTACCACAGCCAGCCCAGCGCGATGACGACGGGCGCAATCGCGGCCGTGCAGACCAATGCCACCAGCAACGTCCCGGCACCGATCACGTCGCCCAGCAACGGGATGACGCTGCCCACGACCGCGAGCGGCCGCAGCACGAAGCTGAAGCCCACCAGCATGAGGATCGCGCCGATCATGCGCAGCACCCAGGTCATTGTCGCGTTTTCTTCCTGCGCATGCTGGAACATGAGCTTGGCCGGGGCGATGCCGGGCGAGATCAGTTCGACCGTCGTGCCGGTGTTGGTGGGGAAGGGCGCGAAGCCCGCACCGGACTGGGCGGCAACGACGCTCGCATCCTGCAGCGGCACCTCCGAGAAGGAGATGCGCATGTCGCCGATCGCCGGCTGCGCGGGATCGCGACCGACATAGAGCACGCCGTCATTCAGGGAGACCTGCTTCTCGACGCGGTTCCGAAGTGCATTGACTTGCGCTTCGGTGGCGGGAAGCCGCCTGGCTTCGCCAAAACCATGCAGCAGCGAGTTCGGAACGGCGAAGGCACCTAGGCGCGTACCGGCCGCCAGCAGGTCTCGGGACTGGTAGACCATCACCGGATTGGTATGCCCGCGCGGCTCCTTGAATCGATCGGAATCGATCGGCTTGTCGGACCAGGTCCGCACGTACTTGTAGGTCGTCGTGCGTTCCTCGCCGCCGCCGAACTTGGTGCGGGTCTCGCTGTGGGTCTCTTCCTTCCATTGATAGACCTCGACGTGCCGCACGAGGCGCACGCCGGCCGCGCGGATGGCGAAGTCCGAATCGGCCACCGGACCTGCGGTCGAGAGCTTGCCGCTGACATGGATCAGCCGGCCGTTGTTGGCTGGATCGACCTTGTCGGCGGGCACGCTGCGCACGATGCCTTCGCCTTCGGTGAGCCCCTGCGCCGTGCGGATCGCGCGCCCCTCGTTCCAGAACAGCACACCGATCGACACGACGACGAAGACGAGGCCCATGAGAACGCCGCCGATCGCCTGCCCAAGGCGGGCGAACCACGATGTATTGGTGACTTCCGTCACCTGATCGATGCCGCGCTCTTCCATGAAACCTGCCTTCGGGAATGGGCGGGGAGACTAGAATCACCATCCTCCCCATTCAAATGGGAAGGCGCCGGCGTCTTACGCCAGCGGAGGGGCGTGAGCTTCGTGTGATCGTTCTTCCTTCGACGCTCCCGGACATTGCAAAGCAATGTCCTGCCGCTCAGGGGGCTGAGCTTTGCTCAGCCCACTAACGCCTCGGCCAGACCCTCGGGAAGAGGTCGCAGGTCATGGGAGCGCCGGCGGCGAGGTCGGGCTTGTGGGGAAACTCGAAGGTGCCGGGCCTCGGATCGTAGCGGGCGTCGTCGCCGGTGTAGCGCAGCGAGAGACCGCGCCGCCGAGCGCCCGGCGTCTTGTTGCCCGGCGCGCCGTGCACGATCATCGAGTGGAACACCAGGCAGTCGCCGGGCTCCATGTCCCAGGACCTGATGTCGTACTTGCCGCGATCGGCATCGATGTCGGGTATCTGCGCGAGATCGCTCGACGTGAACTTGGCCTCGTGACCTTTCCGGAAGGGCGTCGGCCGGTAATTGATCCCCCAACGATGCGAGCCGGCGATGAACTCGACGGCGCCGTTGCCGAGGTCGATGTCGTCGAGGGCGATCCAGACCGAGGTGATCTGCCAGCCGGTGATCGGCCAGTAGGGCTGGTCCTGGTGCCACGGCGTCGGATGGGCCGTGCCGGGCTCCTTCACGAAGAGCTGGTCGTAGAAGAAATCGGCGCTTTGCGAGCGCATCATCGCCGCGGCGATCTCGCCCGCGGGCGACGCCAGGGCGGCGAGGCGGAAATCGTTGTCGCGCCGCCACATGAACATGTCGCCGAAGAACTTCCCCGCTGTGCTGCCCTCGGCGAAATTGGTGGCGTTCGGGCCCGGCTTGAGGAGGTCGCGCTCGACCGCCTCGCACAGGATTCCAACCCACACGGCGTCGAAGGCGCCGCGCAGGCAAACGACGCCGTCGCGTTCGTACGCGGCGACGTCCGTTTCAGCGACGGAGATCAAGCGTTCTGCAGAACGTGGACGGCACGATTGGCGAGCAGGTCCTTGTTCTTGGCCGCATACGCCTTCATGTGCTCCGACGCGCCATGGGCCTTGAGGTCGTCCATGGTTTCCCACTTCTCGATGACGACGAAGGTGTCGGGACCGAACTTGGCGAACGGACCGCCATCGGTATCGATCGTCGCGCCGTATTCGACGCAGCCCTTCTCGGCGTGCACGGCCGGGACGTTCGCCTTGAAGTTCTTGAGGACTTCGTCGCGCTTGCCGGGCTTGGCGGTGATGATGGCGATGACGTGGATCATTGTCTCTCTCCCTGAATTGTTCGCTTAGGCCGCGCGGCCATGTCGTAGCAGACGACCGGGCAGCTTGTCGTTGGCCGGGATCATATCCTTGTTGTTCCGGCGGATCAGCTTGCCGTTCACCACGACGGCCTCGATGCCGCTGGCCTCGGACACAAGACGGTCGGCGCCGGCCGGCATGTCGTGGACACGCTTCAGCGGGCCCGGGTTCACCGTCTTCGGATCGAAGACGACGACGTCGGCGGGACGGCCTTCGGCCAGCACGCCGCGATCGGTGATGCCGAACATTTCGGCAGGGCGTTGAGTGAGGTTGTGAACCGCCTCCTCGATGGTGAAGACCTTGCGGTCGCGCACCCAGTGGCCGAGCAGGTGGGTCGAGTAGCAGGCGTCGCAGAGCTGGCTGGCATGGGCGCCGGCATCCGACAGGGCGATGATCGTGTTCGGGTCGGTGATCAGCTCGGCCACTTCCTTCTCGTCGAAGTTCATGACGGCCATGCGGAAGCGGGTCAGCAGGTCGTCGGCCAGCGAGATGTCCAGCGCCAGGTCGACCGGGTCCTTCCCAAGCTTCGCGGCCGCCACGGTGAGCGGCATTTCTTCCAGTTCGCGATGCGATGGCGACCAGGCGATGACGACGCGATCCCACCACTTCTGGAACAACGGCGTCACCTCGCTGCGCAGCTTCTCGCGCCAGGCCGGATCGGCGTAGGCCCGGCGGCGGGTGCCGGGTTCCTTGGCATCGGCTTTCGCCAGCTCGTTCATGAACGGCATCACGTCGAAGATGAAC
>JAKFVZ010000323.1 GCA_021732965.1 Reyranella sp. | reverse complement strand
GCTCGCGAGCGGCTTCCAGCGCCTCGCTGCCGGCACGTCCCTCGTGATCGCCGATGCCGGGAGCCCGCCGGGGCGAGGGATGGACGGCATCGCGCACGCCGGCACGCTGAGCTTCGAGATGAGCGCGGCGCACGAGCGGATGATCGTGAACTGCGGCACCTATCCGGGAGCGCCGCGCGACTGGCAGCATTTCATGCGCTTCACCGCCGCGCATTCGACGGCGGTGGTCGACGACGTGAACTCGACCGAGATCACCAATCATGGCGCGCTGGAGTATCGGGCGGGCAACGTTCTGATCGACCGGGCCGACGATGGCGGCGCGCAGTGGCTCGACATGTGCCACGACGGCTATCGCTCGCTCTATGGCATCATCCACCGCCGCCGCCTCTGGCTCTCGCCCGACGGCGGCGACCTGCGCGGCGAAGACTCGTTCCTGGGTTACGAGGGCCGCCCCGTGACGGTGCCGGACCAGCGCTACATCGTGCGTTTCCACCTGCATCCGACGGTCAAGGCGACGCTGGCGCAGAGCGGCCAGGCGGTTCTGATGCGCCTGCCAAGCGGCCGCGGCTGGCGGCTGCGGGCGACCGGTGCCGGCATCGGTCTCGCCGAGAGCATCTATCTCGGCGAAGAAGGCCGCGTGCGCCGCACCGAGCAGATCGTGCTGGTCGGCCAGGTCCCGGCGGAGGGCACCACGGTGAAGTGGGCCCTCACGCGCATGGAAGGTTAGTCCTCTCAATGGAGCGCGCCACTCCAGTGGCGCTCATGATTGCGCCACTGGAGTGGCGCGCTCCAATGGTTAAGGCTTCAGGAATCCCACCGTCCGATAAACCTCGTCGAGGATCGGCGTGGCGATGGCGCGGGCGCGCTGGGCGCCGTTGCGCAGCACGCCGTCGACATGGCCGGGGTCCTTCATCAGCCGCTGCATCTCCGCACCGATCGGGCCGAGCTTGGCGACCGCGAGTTCGGTCAGCGCCGTCTTGAACTCGGAGAACTGGCGGCCGGCGAACTGGGCGACGACGGCGTCCTTCTCCTGGTCGGCGAGGGCGGCGTAAATGCCCAGCAGGTTGTCGGCGTCGGGCCGCTTCTCCGCGTATTCCAGCGTGTCCGGCATCGGCAGCGGATCGGTCTTGGCCCGGCGGATCTTCTGGGCGATCGCGTCGGCATCGTCGGTGAGGTTGATGCGCGAATAGTCCGACGGATCGGACTTGCTCATCTTCTTGGTGCCGTCGCGCAGGCTCATCACGCGCGTCGCCGCCCCGAAGATCAGCGGCTCGGTGATCGGAAAGAAATCGGGCTGGCCGAAATCGTTGTTGAACTTGATGGCGATGTCGCGCGTCAGCTCGAGATGCTGCTTCTGATCCTCGCCGACCGGAACGTGCGTGGCCTTGTAGATCAGGATGTCGGCGGCCATCAGCGCCGGATAGGCGAACAGGCCCAGCGAGACGTTCTCGCGGTCCTTGCCGGCCTTCTCCTTGAACTGCGTCATGCGGCTCATCCAGCCCATGCGGGCGACGCAGTTGAAGATCCAGGCGAGCTGCGCGTGCTCCGGCACCATCGACTGGTTGAAGATGATCTGCTTGTTGCCGTCGACGCCGGCCGCGAGGAAGGCCGAGGCGATCTCGCGCGTCTGCGCGGCGAGCTGGGCGGGATCCTGCCATACGGTGATCGCGTGCTGGTCGACCACGCAGTAGAGGCATTCGTAGTCGTTCTGCAGGCGCGCGAAGTTGCGGATGGCGCCGAGATAGTTGCCGAGATGGAGATTGCCGGTCGGTTGCACCCCGGAAAGGATCCGGCCCTTGAGGCCGCGCGTGTTGTAAGCGGCGAGGTGCGGGTTGGGCGCCTGCGCGGCGCCGGTCGTCGTGTCGGTCATGGATGTGGACTCCGGGTCAGGTCGATGGCGCGGGGTTTGGACCTCCGCGCACCCCGCCGGTGGAAGGCAAGGGGCGCGCGGGTATCGCGCAGGCCGCCGAGATAATCAAGGTGGCGGCATTGACGGCGGCGGGTGCGGCTGCTCCGATCGAATTGCACGCATCTTGCAACATAGCGGGAGCGTCAGGGACCAGCTTCGACACTCTGGATGGAGGCATCCGATGGACGAGCGTGGCTTGCGTGGTTTGATCGACCGGGTGAAGGCGGGCGACCTGTCCCGCCGGCGCTTCGTGCAACGGTTGGCCGCGGTCGGGCTTACCGCACCGATGGCGACCCAGCTCCTCGCTTTCTCCGGCGTTGCGATGGCGCAGTCGACGCCGGTCTACAAGCCGACCAAACGGGGCGGCGGCGGTCTGCTCAAGGTCCTGTGGTGGCAGGGGCCGACGCTCCTCAATCCGCACTTTGCCGTCGGCACCAAGGATCAGGACGGCTCGCGCCTGTTCTACGAGCCGCTGGCTGCCTGGGATCGTGACGGCAACCTCAGACCCAAGCTGGCCGCGTCGATCCCGAACCGCGAGGACGGCTCGCTGGCCGCCGATGGCCGGTCGGTGATCTGGAAGATGAAGCGGGGCGTGAAGTGGCACGACGGCAAGCCCTTCACCGCCGACGATGTCGTCTTCACCTGGGCCTATTCCCGGGATCCCGCGACGGCGACCGTGAGCAGCGGCTCGTACAGGGACGTCGTGGTCGAGAAGATCGACGATTTCAGCGTGGTCGTGAAGTTCAAGCAGCCCACGCCCTTCTGGGCCGACACCTTCGTCGGCTGGGCGGGCGCCATCATACCGAAGCACCTGTTCGGGGATTACATCGGCGCCAGGTCGCGCGAGGCGCCGACCAACCTCAGGCCGGTCGGCACCGGCCCTTACCGCTTCAAGGAGTTCAAGCCGGGCGATCTCGTCACCGGCGAAATCAACCTCGACTATCACGTTCCCAACCGGCCCTATTTCGATGCGATCGAGATGAAGGGCGGCGGCGATGCGGTCTCGGCGGCACGCGCGGTGCTGCAGACCGGGGAATATCACTTCGCCTGGAACCTCCAGGTCGAGGACGAGATCCTCGTGCGCATGGAGAAGGGCGGCAAGGGGCGCGTGCTGATCACCCATGGCGGTGGCATCGAGCACATGCAGCTGAACAACACGGATCCCTGGACGGAGGTCGACGGCGAGCGCTCCAGCCTGAAGACGAAGCATCCGATCCTGTCGGACCCGACGGTGCGGCAGGCGATTGCGCTGCTGATCGACAAGGATTCGCTCGAGAAGCACATCTACGGCCGCATCGGCATCGCGACGGCGAACTACATCAACAATCCGGAACGCTTCCGCTCCAGGAACACGAAGTACGAGTTCAACATCGACAAGGCCAACGCTCTGCTCGACAAGGCGGGCTGGGTGCGTGGGCCCGACGGCATCCGCGCCAAGGACGGCAGGCGGTTCAAGCTGGTCTACCAGACGTCGATCAACCAGCCGCGGCAGAAGACGCAGCAGATCGTCAAGCAGGCCTTCCAGAAGGCCGGCATCGACGTCGACCTGAAGTCGGTGACGGCCTCGGTGTTCTTCTCGTCGGACGTCGCCAATCCCGACACCTACACCAAGTTCTATGCCGACCTTCAGGAATACAGCAACGGCATGAACGCGCCCGACCCGGAGGTCTTCCTGCGCCAGTTCTGCTCGTGGGAAGTGGCCACGAAGGAGAACAAGTGGCAGGGCCGCAACGTCACGCGCTGGCAGAACCAGGAGTACGACGACACCCACAAGGCCGCCCAGGTCGAGCTCGACCCGGTGAAGCGCGCCGCGATGCTCATCAAGTGCAACGACCTGGTCGTGAACAACCAGGTGACGATCCCGCTGGTGGCACGTCCCAGCGCCGTTGCCGGCAACAACGCCCTGGTCGCCGAGATCAGCGGCTGGGACAACAACACCTGGGATCTCGCGAACTGGTATCTCGACGGCTAGAGACTCTCTGCCTCGAACTACCGCCCAACCTCATCCTGAGAGGCCGGCCTGAAAAGAGTTGAGTGATTTCAGTCAGTTGTGATTCGGTCGTGGTTGCGAGCTACGACGGAGGTCACATGGTCTGGACTGAAACCACTCGGCGGAAGTATCGGCGTGATGGAGCGG
>JAKFVZ010000191.1 GCA_021732965.1 Reyranella sp. | reverse complement strand
CTATTCGCCGATCACCGACAGGATCGTCACCTATCTGTAGAAAGGCGTGCGCCCGTGGATGCAGCCATGGCGTTCAGGCAACGGCAGCGGCGGCGTGACACGACCACTGCGACACAACGGTTTGCCATATAGCGGGATGAACGTGCTTTTGCTCTGGTCTGAGGCTGCGGCGCGCGGCTTCGCCTCGCCAGTCTGGATGACATTCAAGCAGGCGCTCGAACTCGGCGGTGCTGTCCGCAAAGGCGAGACCGGATCGATGGTTGTCTTCGCCAGCCGCTTCAAGAAAACCGAAACCGATGCCTCGGGCGACGCTGTCGATCGGGAGATCCCGTTCCTCAAATCCTACACGGTCTTCAACGCCGAGCAGATCGATTGCCTACCCGACCACCATCGCGGGCAGGCTGAACCGTCGCGCGATCCGATTGAGCGGATCGACCATGCCGATCGTTTCTTCGCCCAAACCGGCGCCGTCATCCGACATGGTGGCGACCGCGCCTATTACTCGCCGCTGACCGACCACATCCAGATGCCCCCCTTCGCAACGTTTCGCGATGGAGCGTCTTATGTCGCGACGCTCAGCCATGAGGCCACCCATAATGCCGCGATCCGGATTATGCCGCATGTCGCTGAATCGGGCCGGTTGGCGGCATGATAACGCGCGGCCCATTCGGCATAATCTTCGTCGCTCCGACAACATGGAGCACGAAGATCATGTCCGAAAACCTGGAAACCTGCGTCGAGCCTTATCTGGCAACGTTCGAGCAGACCTATGCCGCAGAGAACTACACAACGCGGACTATCGTCGCTTATCGGTGCCTGACGAGGAAGTTCGGCGCGCTGCTGGACGAAGCGGGTATCGCACCCGCGTCCGTAACGCTTGACTGCGTCGAGCCACTGACGCGCGACCTTCCAAGGGTGCGGAAGAACGCAATACGCCTCGACACAATCGCGTGCCGGTTCGTCCAGCACTTGGTCGATATCGGCGTGGCGCAGCCGGTGCCGCTGACGGAAGCTGAGATCGCGCGTGCGGCTTTGCTGGCGGACTTCGAAACCTATCTCGTCAAACAGCGCGGCCTCAGTCCGCGGAGCATCCCCCACTCGGTGGGTTTTGCTCGCCGCTTCCTCGACTATCGCTTCGGCAAGGCATCGCCCGATCTGGGGTGCCTGTGTCCCGCTGACGTAATCGGTTTCATGGAGCATGTGCTGACGAGCGCGCGTCGCGACAAGACGGTGGCGACCCACGTCCGCATCTTCCTTCAATACCTGTTCGGATGCGGCGCGACCGTGACCAATCTGGCGCTGAGCGTCCCGAAGACGGCGAAACGCTGGGCCGCACGACTGCCACGTCACTTGTCGCCCGATGGTGTCGAAGCCGTGCTCGCGTCTGTCCGCGACAATCACCGGCATGGTGCGCGGGACTATGCGATGCTGTTGCTCATGGCCCGGCTCGGGCTGCGCGCCGCCGAGGTCGTCGCGATCCAGCTCGACGATATCGACTGGCGTGCGGGCGAACTGCTCGTGCGGGGCAAGGGCAAGCTCCACGACCGCATGCCGATCAGCGTCGAGGTCGGGGACGCACTGAGCTGCTATCTTCGTGAAGAACGGGGCCCAGCGACCTGCCGCACGCTGTTCGTCGCCCATCGCGCGCCGCATCGCCCGTTCAAAGACGGGCAGATCGTCAATGCCATCCTCAAAGATGCCTTGAAGGCGACCGGCCAGAAGCCGGTGACGCCTTATGTAGGATCGCACCTGCTGCGTCATAGCCTTGCCACCCAACTGGTGAACACGGGTGCATCGCTCGACGAGGTGGGCGACGTGTTGCGACACCGCTCGCGGTCATCGACGATGATATACGCGCGGCTCGACATCGACGGGCTGCGGTCGATCGCGCAGCCCTGGCCGGTTGCGGGAGGCACGCTATGAGCCTCACCGACCAGCTCGACCGCTATCTGAACGTCCGGCGCGGCCTCGGCTACGACCTTGGCACCAGCGAGCGCATCCTCCGCCGCTTTACCCGGTTCGCCGACCGCGAAGGCACCGCTCTCATCGACACGCCGCTGTTCCTGCGCTGGCATGCAACGCTGGCGGAAGCCAGAACCTCGACCCGAGGGGCGAGGCTCAGCGTCGTACGCCTGTTCGCGCAGTGGTTGAGCGGCTTCGATCCGGCGCATGAAGTACCGCCGCGAGGTCTGCTGCCGAGCGCCGTCGCGCGGTCTCGACCGCACATCTACAGCGATGCCGAGATCGGGGCGATCATCAGAGCGGCCAAGGCGCTGCCGTCCATTTATGGTCTGCGTGGGCTGACCTGCTCGACGTTGTTCGGGCTCATCGCCGTCACTGGGCTGAGGATCAGCGAGGCGCTCGCGCTCGATCGTGACGACCTCGACGCCCACGATGGCGTGTTGCGCGTCCGACAAGGCAAGCTCGGCAAAGAGCGGTTGCTGCCGCTCGACCCGAGCGTCGTGACCCAACTGATCGACTATAGCGTCGAACGTGACCGGCTGATCGGCCATCCGGCCGCACCGCTGTTCGTCACCGACAAAGGCACGCGCCTCACCGACTGTGGTGCCCGATACAACTTCGCGCACGCGTGCCAGCAGATCGGGCTCCGAACCCCTCAACCATACTGCAAGCATGGCAGGGGACCGCGCATCCATGATCTTCGCCACAGCTTCGCGGTAAAGACGATGATCAACTGGTATCGCACCGGCAAAGACCCGGCGCGCGAGATGATCCGGCTGACGACCTATCTGGGCCATAGCGATCCCTCCAACACATACTGGTATCTGGAAGCCGTCCCCGAGCTGCTCGGTCTGGCGATGGCGCGAGCAACCGCCGATGGCCGGGAGGCAGTCCAATGAGCGCCGCCGCCTTGCCCGCGCTGGTCCAGCGCTTCTTCACCGACCGGCTGTGCGTCCAGATGGAAGCGAGCCGACACACGGTCGCGGGCTATCGCGACACGTTCCGGCTGCTGCTCAAATATGCGAGTGTCCGACACGGCAAACCGCCGGTCAAACTGACGGTCGAAGATATCGACGCCGATCTGATCGCTGACTTCCTTGTCCACACCGAGACGGCGCGGGGCAACAGCGCGCGCAGCCGCAACACCCGGCTCGCCGCGATCCGATCCTTCTACCGCTACGTCGCGATGAGCGATCCGACCTGGCTGTTGCACTGCCAGCGTATCCTCGCGATGCCCAACAAGCGCTATGTGAAGCGCACGGTGACATTCCTCGACGCCGACGAGATGGCGGCGTTGCTGGCGGCTCCAGATCGCACGACATGGGCGGGGCGGCGCGATCATGCGCTGCTTCTGCTCGCGGTCCAGACCGGCCTGCGAGCATCCGAGTTGGTTGGCCTCAGATGCGGCGACGTGACGCTTGGAAGCGGCGCGCACATCCGCTGCATCGGTAAAGGCCGGAAGGAGCGCGCCACGCCGCTTCGCCGCGAAACGGCCAAGGTGCTGGCGGTGTGGATCAGCGACAGACCGGACGAGAACAGGCCGCTGTTCCCGTCGATCCGGGGCGAGCGGCTGAGCCGCGATGCACTGGAGCATCTGGTTCGCAAGCACTGCCTGACGGCAGGGCGTGCGTGCCCGAGCATCGGCTCCAAGCGGGTTACGCCACATACGCTTCGCCACAGTACGGCGATGGACCTGCTGCACCACGGCGTCGATCCAGCGGTGATCGCGCTCTGGCTGGGCCATGAGAACGTCGAAACCACCCAGATCTACATCCACGCCGACATGCGAATGAAGGAGAAGGCGCTCGCTCGCGTCGCTGCCCCAGCCACTCCGTCGAGCCGGTTCCGGCCCGACGACAAGCTCCTCGCGTTTTTGGAAGGGCTCTGATTATGCCGAACAGCCGCATGGCCGATGCCCGGAATACGAGCTTCCAGCAGGAGCCATGCGGCATAATCCGGATCGCGGCATTATGCGTCACCTCATGGCTCAGCGTCGCGACATAAGAGCCCCCGTCGCGAAACATCGCGAAGGGCGGCATCTGAATGTGGTCCGTCGCGGGAGAGTAGTAGGCGCGGTCGCCGCCATGTCGGATGACG
>JAKFVZ010000736.1 GCA_021732965.1 Reyranella sp. | reverse complement strand
CCGTCTCCGGCAACCTCAACACCTACTACAACGGCATCCAGACCGGCGTCGCGCAGGGCGCGATCGTGTCGATGTCGCCGGTCTGGTCGGCCAAGCTGCATGAAGTCGCGCCGCACATCACCCTCTGCAATCTCGGCGCCCAATACACCGGGTCGCTCGCCTTCAACCTGCGCAGCTTCCAGAAGCTCCCGCCGGTCGCACAGGAGGCCGTGCGCAAGGCGGGCAAAGCCTATGACGCCGAATTCGCGAAGACACAGACGGCTCTCGCGGAGGAGGCGGTGAAGAACCTGCGTGCCGCCGGCGCCACCGTTACGACCCTGCCGGATGCCGAGCGGGCGAAGTGGGCGGCAATGCTGCCTAACCTGCCGGATGCCTGGGCAAGCCAGCTCGAGAAGCAGGGCCTCAAGTCCGCCCGCCCGCTGGTCAACGCCTATGTCGAGGCGCTGAAGGCCGCAGGCGTCAAACCGGTGCGGGACTGGAAGGCCTGAGTCCGTGGAGTTGGAGGCCGGCGTCGACAGCGCCGGAAAGGCCGATTCCTACGGGCGGCCGCAGCCGTTTCGCCTCGACCAGATCACCGGCGTCATGAACGCGCTGGGAACGGTGGCCATCTTCGGGCTGCTGGTGCTGATCAACGTCGACATCGTCGGCCGCTCCGTGTTCAACAGCCCGCTGCGCGGCACCACCGAGCTGGTGTCGCTGGCGATCGTCGGCATCGTCTTCATGCAGCTTCCCAATACGCTGTGGGCCGGCCGGTTCGTGCGGGCCGAGTTGCTGATCGACGTCGTCGTGCTCCGCGCGCCACGCCTGGCCGACGTCATCCAGGGCCTGTTCCATCTCATCGGCGCGGCGATCATGGCAATCGTCGTCATGGCGGTGATGCCCGAACTCAGGTCGGCATGGGAGATCGGCGACTATGTCGGCTCGCTGGGCGACTTCACCGCGCCGACGTGGCCGATCCGCCTGATCACCGTCGTCGGCTCGGCCTTCACCTGCCTGACCTACATCTTCCTCGCCCTTGCCGATTTCCGCAGGGCGCTTCGGGGTACGCCATGACAGCGCTCGGCATCGGCATCGTCTCGCTCGCCATGATGGTCGTTCTGATCATCGCCGGGCTGCATGTCGCCATCTCCCTGCTGCTGTTGTCCTTCGTCGGCGTCTGGCTGATGCGCGACAATATCGACGTGGCGCTGGCGTTGATGGCACAGGCGACCAGCGATTCGATCGCCAGCCACGAGTTCGGCGTGGTCCCGCTGTTCGTCCTGATGGGCCTGCTGGTGGCGACGGCCGACCTCGGCAAGGACATTTTCGAGGTCGCCAACAGCATGCTTCGCCGCATCCGGGGCGGGTTGGGCGTGGCGACGGTGATGGCGAACGCCGTGTTCGCGGCCATCACCGGCATCTCGATCGCCTCGGCCGCGGTCTTCACCAAGGTCGCCGTGCCGGAGATGCTGCGCTTCGGCTTCACCACGCGCTTCGCCACCGGCGTCGTCGCAGGCTCGTCGGTGCTGGGAATGCTGATCCCGCCCAGCCTGCTGATGATTCTCTACGCGTTCCTTTCAGAGCAGTCGGTCGGCGCCATGTTTCTCGCGGGCGTCATGCCTGGCCTCCTGCTCGCCATCGCATTCTCCATCGCGATCGTCGCCATGGCGTGGCTGTTTCCGGGCTACGTGGGCGGCACCGCAGCCGTGAACGTGCCGGGCATGGGCTTGAGCGAGGCGGCCGTCAAAGTGGCGCCGGTCGTCCTGCTGATCTTCGTTGTCCTGGGGGGCATCTACGGCGGCATCTTCACCGCGACCGACGCCGGAGCGGTGGGCGCGCTGGGGGCTCTGGCACTGGCGCTCGTCAAGCGGCGCCTCACGCCCTCGATCTTCTGGAAGGTGCTGGTCGAAACCGGCCGCATCACCGTCTCGGTGCTGTTCCTGATCATCGCCGCCAACCTCTATAGCCGGATGCTGACCCTGTCCGGCCTGCCGCAGTTCATCGTCGAATGGATGGCGGGCCTGGGCTTCGGCGTCGCCGGCTTCCTGGCCGTGTTCATCGCGATCGTGCTGTTCCTCGGCTGCATCATCGACTCGGCGTCGATCATGCTGATCGTGCTGCCGCTGATGCTGCCGGTGGCCAAGACGCTCGGCATCGACCTGGTGTGGCTCGGCGTCATCACCGTCGTCGCCATCGAGATCGGCCTCCTGACACCACCTTTCGGCATCTCGGTCTATGTCGTGAAAAGTACGCTCAACGACGCCCGCATCACGCTCTGGGACATCTTCGCCGGGACGCAGCCCTTTACGCTGATCATGTTCGCCGTGCTGTTGCTGATCATCGCCTTCCCGGGGATCGCGCTCTTCTTCAAGTGAGCGAAGCGCCCCGGCGGCCTGTCCGATCGCCAGCGGCTCGAGATCGACCATCAACGTCGCATTGGGCGGAATCGTTCGACCGACGCGCTCACCGCCGCCGGCTTCTGCGTGGTCTATATCGGCTTCCGCTGCGCCTACGACGCTAAGGGCTGATACCGTAATGCCGTCCACGCCGCGCGGCACGATGTGTACGTCGCAGCGCTATCCCGATTTCGGCGTCCTCTTTGTGAAAAGCTTGCGATGTGATCGCAGTGCCGCCTCGAAGCCTTCCTCGGTGAAGACGACCGATTTCGCCCGGCCCACCGGACTGGATATCAGGCCTTTGGCATGCAGCCGGTCGAGTGCATCCCAGTCGAACGTCTTCCAGGCGCGCCTCGCGTCGTGCAGCCCATGCACGAGCAGGGCGAGAACAGCCTCGTCGACACGATCGAGATCCGTTTCGGCCCCGTCCTCGGTCTCCTGAGCATCAACTCTCTTCCGCACGCCGACCGCCAGAGCGTCAGCCGCCCAATCCTTCGCGCCCGGGGCAGCGGCCCAGGCCCCCGCGGCATGATGGGCATAGGAGACGGCCTCGCTCTCGTCGCCCACGCCGATGAATCCCGGCAATGTCGCCGGAAGCGGCTTCTTGCCCAGGAGATAGGCCGCCACGTGACTGTTGGCCTCGGCGGCCCTGGCCAGCGCGCTGTTGGCGGGTGCGCTGTTTCCGCTGTGTCGGAACGCGAGAAGGGCTGCCGACCAAGCCCAGTGAGCCGAGCCATCCTCCTCGTAGCGCTCCAGGAGCGCGTCGGCGTCTGCCTCATGGCCAAGTTCGAGCAAGGCATCCATCAACAGATAGCGGATGCCCTGGTTGTCGTTGGGATTGAGGCGCAGCATCTCACGGTAATGCTCGACAGCTTCCTCGCGATGACCGAGGTGCCAGAGGGCCAGGGCCAGCTCATGACGCGCGCGCATGTAAGGCCGGGTTTCGAGCAACCCCCAGAACGAACCGGCGTCTTCCCGGAAAGCGGCCTCGCCCAAAACTTCCGCGCCGACGGTGACGGCTCGCCGGTAGAGTTCGAGCGCCTCGTTTGGATCGGCGGTTTCCCGTGCGAGGACGAGATAGGCGTCGCCGCAGAGCGGGGACAACGCCAGCGCTTCCCGCGCCAGCGCGATCCTCTCTTCGGCCCGTGGCGCCTCCATTGCGTCGAAGGCCTTTTCCTGAGCGAGATCGAGGGCTTCGTCGCCGGGATCATCATCCAGCATCCGCGCGAACGACATCAGTAGCGCGGCCAGGTCGGAGTCGGAGTCTGGCAGAGGACCGGCGGCCCGCGTCTTGGCCCTGCGGCCGGTGCCCTTTCGCTTCGACTTCACCCCTCGCGCCATGCCACCCCCCGACGCATCTGTTCCCAAGGAGCATAGCGAGAACCGACGTTTTGCTGGTGTAACAACGGCCGCCCGCGCGGAATGACGATCGGACGTGCGAGCCAAGCCTTGGCTATGGACCATTAAATGGTCTAAATATGGTGGCAAATAGACTGCCACAACGTCCATATTGGAGCGGGCCATGCAAGTGTCTGTGACAGACGCCAAAGGGCAGCTGACGGAGCTGGTTCGGCGAGCTGAGGCCGGGGATGAGGTCATCCTGACACGGCATGGCCATGCGGCCGTGCGGCTGGTGCCGATCAAGGCGGCGACGGACCGGAAATCCCGCCGCGCGCTACTCAAGGCTG
>JAKFVZ010000363.1 GCA_021732965.1 Reyranella sp. | reverse complement strand
GAAGCCATCGGAGTCGAAGGGCCCGTGGGACTACTACAAGCTCCTTGCCGAGATCTCGGGCGAGGACGCATTCCGGCCGCTGGCCGACAGCGAGTGCCCGCTGGTCAAGAAGAACTGAGCCGGGAGCCCGTCATGGCCGAGCAGTCGAACATCTATGTCGGCGTCGCCGGCTATTTCGGGAAGCCCGATCATCCAGGCCGCGTCGGCATCTTCCGCCGCGGCACCGCGGGCGGTGACTGGCAGCACGTGCTGGGTACCGTCCAGGCCTTCACCGTCTTCGTCCATCCGAAGGATCCCGAGACGGTGTTCGCCGGCACCAACGACGGCGTGTGGCGCAGCACCGACCGCGGCGCCACTTTCCGCCGGACCGCCTTTCCCGACGCGGGCAAGGAAGTCTGGTCCTTTCTCGTCGATTCGCGCGATCCCAACCGCATCTTTGCCGGAGCGTCGCCGATCGACGTCTACCGCAGCGACGATGGAGGGGCCTCCTGGCGACGCCTGCCGACGCCCGCCATCGACACGCACTGCAAGGGTCCCTTCGCGTCGCGCGTGATGCGGCTCGTCCAGCATCCCCGGCGCCACGACGAGATCTACGCCGCGCTCGAGATCAACGGCGTCATGCGCAGCATCGATCTCGGCCAGACCTGGACCGATTGCAGCGCGGGCCTGCTCAAGCTCGCCGAGCACGAGCACCTCAAGAGCAAGATCGTGAGCGACACCACGGCCGAAGGCATGCTCGACAGCCACGCCGTCACGATCAATCCCGCCGATCCCGACGGGCTGTGGCTGGCCGTCCGCATGGGCCTGTTCCGCAGCGCCGACCAGGGCCGGACCTGGAAGGACATGGAAGTCGGCCGCTTTTCGCCCACCACGTACGGACGCGACATCCGCGTCTCGCCGGTCGAACCCAACACCCTCTACTCCGCCCTCTCGATCGCCGCCGCCAGCAAGGACGGCGGCCTCTACCGCAGCGAGGATGGCGGCGAGAGCTGGGCCCGCTTCGACAAGGTCCAGGTCCACGGCACCATCATGTCGATCGGCCTGCATCCGACCGACGCCGGTCAGGTCTATATCGGCGCCCGCTACGACGGCGAGGTCTTCGGCACGCGCGACGCCGGCAGGACCTGGCAGGCGATGCCCCTGCCCGGCGAGGTCCAGCACATCTATTCTCTGGCTTGCGGGTGAAGAAAAGCCAATCCCGGCCTCTCGACCGGAGCGAATAGCGCCGAGTGGAGGCGTCCATTACCCGCCATTCGCCAGCTTTGAGTGGCGTGCGATGCCGGCACCTCGCCCGCGAAGCCGGTGTCGAACTGGCGCGCGAACATCTCGTCCGCCTGAAGACCTAGCGCGCTTTCGTAGCCAAGCTCGTTGCACGGCCATGAGTTCGCCGGCGCCGCTACGGACGGCAGCGCTTGGTTACCACGTTCGTCTCCGTTCAGTGGCGCATCGGGGCCTGCAGGGCGTTCTTGTCGTCACCGCCATCGATCGGCCGGGCGTCCTGGCACGGGGAGCATTGCCGGGCTTGCCGGCCACAGCCTCGGCTGCTGGAGTTGCTCGCCCAACGTCAGATCTTTGCGAAGGTGGGCATCTCGACGCCGATCATCGTGTCGTAGGCCTTGAAGATGGTCTCCTCCGGCGTCCGCGTGACGCCGCTGTCGTGGTAAATCGCCTTCAGCCACAACGCCATTTTTTCGTAGGAGCCGTTCTCCATGAAGCGTTCCAGGATGACCTTGCGCAGCATTTCTTCGCCCTTGGCGACATAGGCCGTGTCGGGCTTGCCGCCGTCGGCGAGATGACGACAGGCCCATTGGCCGTACATCAGTTCCGCCCGCGAGATGGGCGGCGCCGACGAGGCCTTGGAGGTGAGTCCCGCCTCCTGACAGAGCTTCAGGCCGACGTCATGGCGCCGCGCCGCCAGGTTGAGCGGCAACGCTTCTCCGAGCATCTCCCGCATCAGCAGCTTCCTGCCGTTAGGCAGGAGGCGGTCGAACTTGTCCCACTGCCGCCAGACGGCCTCGCTCGCGCGGCCAAACTCGGTTACCGCCGGATCACCGTCGATCAGCCACTTGCACAACCCCAAGGTCTCCCACCATTGGTAAGCACGGAAACATTCGCTGGTATCCGTACCCTCGGCCGGCCCCGGCTGATTGGCCATCCAGTCCTTTACCGCCAGCATCGTCGGCAGCATCCGGTCTCGCAGTCCCAGGAGATGGGCAAGGACCGACTTCCGCACCTTGCTAGCCATATAGTGCGAGCGATTGAACGGGCCAAGTTTCTCCGGCTCGAACTTCGTCGCAATCGCCAAATCGAAATCGAGAAAGAGCTGGCGACTTTCTTCAGGCTCGAAAACATCCGGCATCATGGCCTCCGCTTCGGGTGGACGACTTCTCGCTCGCGGCCGACGATTCGTTCAATCACACCGTTGCGCGCACTGCCAGTGCCAACTGTAACGATGGTCACGTTACCTTCTTCCGCATTCACCTTCGCCCTGGCCGCCGCTTCAGGCGACAGGCGACCGCCGTGAATGGACCAGTCTTTTCCGGCTCGGCGTTCGTTGCGCGTTGCCAATGCAGATCAAGATGGAACTGGCGGCGTTTATCGAAATCGAGTGTCCCAGACATCAGAGCTTTCGCTTTGAGTGGACGACAACGCGCTCGTCTCCCGCGATTCGTTCAATCAAACCGTTGGAGCAAAGGTCTCTCCAATCCGCTCCGGCTGAGATGTCGGATTCCTACCTACTTTGACTGCGCCGTCACATCGTGCGGTGGTGATGCCGGTGCCGGTACCGGCGGCGCTTCCTTCGTGCTGCCCATCAGACTGGTCAGGTCGCGCTGGCGGCCGGTGTCGATCTTCACTGTCGCGGTCATGCCGGCGCGCAGCGGCGATTCGCCGACATGCGGCAGCAGCCGCAGCTTCACGGGCAGGCGCTGCACGACCTTCACCCAGTTCCCGCTGGCGTTCTGCGGCGGCAGGATCGCGAACTCCGCGCCCGTCGCCGGGCTGACGCTCTCGACGATCGCCTCCCAGGTCTCGTCGGGATAGGTGTCGAGCACCACGGTCGCCTTCTGGCCGACCTTCACGTGGGTCAGCTCGGTTTCCTTGTAGTTCGCCTCGACCCAGGGGCGGCTCAGCACCACCAACGAGAAGAGCGGCGTCGCCGCCTTGATCTGCTCGCCCTGCTGAAGGCGCATGTTCACCACGACGCCATCGACCGGCGCGCGGACGGTCGTGCGCGAGAGATCCAGGGCCGCACGTTCCCGTGCCGCGATCTTCTCGCGCACCATGGGATGGGACTCGGCGGGAAGCTGCGGGTCGCCGTTCAGCGCCGTCAGCACGCGCTGCAGCTTTTCGCGCGCAGTCGACACGCGATCGGCCGCCGCGCGGGCATCGTTTTGCGTTTCGTCGCGCTTGCTCGCCGACGCCACGCCTTTCGCGGCGAGTTCTTCCTGCCGCTGTGCCTGGCGCTGGAAATAGACGGCCCTCGCCTCGGCGTCGGCCAGTTCGGCGACGGCCTCGCGCCAGATGCCGCGCAGAGTCTCGACATGGGCGCGCGCCGTATCGAGCTCGGCCTCGGCGCTGTCGAGGGCCAACCGGAACGGCCTCGATTCGATGGTGAGCAGTGGTTGGCCCGCCTCGACGGTCGCATGGTCCTTGGCGAGGACGCGACGGACCTGGCCCGAGACTTCGGGCGAGATCTGGACGATGTGGGCCTTCACGTAGGCATTGTCGGTCGAGACGTAACGGCCGCCCGACAGCCACCACCAACCCGCCCCGGCGACCGCGAGCAACGGAACCACGAGCAGAAGGGCCAGGCGCAACACGGGAACCGGGCGGCGGCTCATGATCCGTTCGCCCCCGCCATCGACTGGAGCTGGCCCTTCACTCGCGCCGCCAGCCGCGTGAACTGGTCACGTTCGGCGGCCGAGAGGGGCGCCAGCGCGTCGTCGACGGTGGCTTCCGCGATCGCCCACATGTCCGTGTGGGCGCGGCGGGCGTCGGCGGTGAGATGCAGGCGGTTGATCCGGCGGTCGCCGTCGTCGGCGCGGCGCTCGACCCAGCCGTTCTTCTGCATGCGGTCGATCA
>JAKFVZ010000370.1 GCA_021732965.1 Reyranella sp. | reverse complement strand
CTGCGGTACTTCGCCACTTAGATCGTTAGGGCTCCTTGTTGCTGGTCGCGCGGCCCGGCGGATTGAGCAGGCTCTTGGCGACGTACTTGTCGACATCGACCGCGAGCTTGTCGAGCGAGTCGTGGAAGAAGTGGTTGGCGCCCTTGATGGTGCGCGACTCGACCGTGATGCCCTTCTGCAGCGACAGGCGCGCCACCAGCTTCTGGATGTCGGCCTGGGGCACGACCTCGTCCTTCTCCGCGCCGACGATGAGGCCGGACGAGGGGCAGGGGGCGAGGAATGCGAAATCGTAGGAGTTGGCCGGCGGCGCCACCGAAACGAAGCAGTCGATCTCGGGGCGGCGCATCAGCAGCTGCATGCCGATCCATGCGCCAAACGAGTAGCCCGCGATCCAGCACGACTTGGCGTCGGCATTCATGCCCTGCAGCCAGTCGAGTGCGGCCGCGGCATCGGACAGCTCGCCCATGCCGTTGTCGAAGCGTCCCTGGCTGCGGCCGACGCCGCGCGTGTTGAAGCGCAGCACCGAGAAGCCGCGATTGACGAAGACATGGAACAGCGAGAAGACGACCTTGTGGTTCATCGTCCCGCCATACTGCGGGTGCGGATGCAGGATCAGCGCGATCGGCGCGCGTTCTTCCTTGCTCTGGTGATAGCGACCCTCGAGGCGACCTTCGGGGCCGGTGAACATCACGTCAGGCATCGAGACTCCGGTTCTTCACCCTGATCGACACTCCGGTCGTAACCGATCTGGCGGTTGTTTCGTGGGGATTCTCTATACTTGACCAGTCCGCTGGGATTAATTAAATCCGAGCGACGCAGTTGGTTTTTGCCCAGAGCCCCTGTCTGGGGCGCTGGCATATCGTAGTAACGCCTTGGTTTTCAAGAACTTTAGGCGTTTCCGTAGCGAAGACCGGCCGATTCCGGCCGTGAGGAGGATGCTGTGAAGCTCAGCACCAAGGGACGTTACGCCGTCATGGCGATGGTCGATCTGGCCCGGCACGCGCAGGCGAAGCCTGTTTCCCTGTCGGACATCGCCACCCGCCAGGAAATCTCTCTGTCTTATCTCGAGCAGCTTTTTGCCCGCCTGCGCCGTGCCGGACTGGTCAAGAGCGTGCGCGGTCCCGGTGGCGGCTATCGCCTGGCCCGGGGCTCCGCCGACACCCGCGTGTCGGAAATCATCCTCGCGGTCGACGAGCCGATCAGCGCCACCCGCTGCACCGAAATGGGCGCCACCGGGTGTCGCGCGGACCGCAGCAAGTGCCTGACGCACGACCTGTGGGAAGAACTCGGCAACCAGATCCACCTGTTCCTAAGTTCCGTCACCCTGCTCGACGTGCTGGAGCGCAGGCTTGCGTCGCGCTTGCTCGAGGCGCCGTCGGCAGCCAATTCCGACACGATGGCTGCGGCCAGCTAGTCCGCAGACCCGCCACCTCATGTTCTCGCCTGCCTATCTGGATCACAACGCCACGAGCCCGCTAAGGCCGGTGGCGTTCGACGCCATGGCCGAGGCATTGCGGGCGGGCGGAAATCCGTCGTCGGTCCATGGGGCGGGGCGCAAGGCCCGGGCGTTCGTCGACAAGGCGCGCCGGCAGGTGGCTGCCCTCGTGGGCGCCCGGCCGGGCGATACGATCTTCACCTCGGGTGCCACCGAAGCCAACAATCTCGCCGTGCTGGGTAGTGGACGCCGGCGGATACTTGTGACTGCCGTTGAACATGACAGCGTGCGCCGCGCCGCTCCGCAGGCCGAGGTCCTCCCTGTAAATGCCGAGGGCGTGCTCGATCTGGCGGCGCTCGAAGCCGCCCTCGCGGCATCCGCGGAACCGGCCCTGGTGGCCGTCATGCTGGCCAACAATGAGACCGGCGTCGTGCAGCCGATCGGCGACGTGGTGCGGCTTGCACGGGCCGCGGGCGCGCTGGTCCATTGCGATGCCGTCCAGGGCGTTGGCAAGGTGCCCGTCGATTTCCAGGCACTCGGCGTCGACTATCTCAGCCTCTCTGCCCACAAGTTCGGTGGACCGACCGGCGTCGGCGCGCTGATCGTGCGCAGCGGTGTGCCGCTGTCTCCGGATCGTCTGGGCGGAGGGCAGGAGGCCAATCGCCGAGCCGGTACGGAGAATGTCGGCGGCATTGCCGGATTCGGCGCGGCGGCGGCCGAGGCCATGACGCCGCTCAACGTGACGGGGCTGCGGGACGAACTTGAAATTGCCATCGCCAAGATTGATTCCCGCATCCGGTTCTATGGCGCCGGGGCCACGCGCCTGGGCACGACGAGCTGCTTTGCGATGCCCGGTGTGACCGCCGAAACGCAGGTCATGGCGCTGGATCTTGCCGGTGTCTGCATCAGCGCCGGAGCGGCTTGCTCCTCCGGCAAGGTGCAGCGGTCGCCGGTTCTGACGGCCATGGGCGTGCCGGCGGACGAAGCGGCGTCGGCCATTCGGGTCAGCCTGGGGTGGAACAGCCACCGGGCGGATATCGAACGCTTGATCGAGGCGTGGCAGAGCCTATATATCCGAGTAACAAAGTCGGATATTTCCCACACCAGTTCTAGGGCCAGGGCAGCGTAGGAGTTTCAAGGGGTTAGCATGACAGCCATTACCCAAATCCGGCGCAACGACCAGCCGATCTACTTGGATTATCAGGCGACCACGCCGATGGACCCGCGCGTCCTCGAGGCGATGATGCCGTATTTTACCCACAAGTTCGGCAATTCGGGCTCGCGCAGCCATGCCTACGGCTGGGAGGCCGAGGAAGGGACGGAGAAGGCGCGCGGCCAGGTCGCGAAGCTGATCGGCGCGGACGAGAAGGAAGTGATCTTCACGTCGGGTGCCACCGAGTCGAACAACCTCGCCATCCGCGGCGTGGCCGAGTTCTACAAGGACCGGAAGAACCACATCATCACTACGGTGACGGAGCACAAGTGCGTGCTCGACACCTGCCGCCACCTGTAGCAGCAGGGCTTCGAGGTTACCTACCTGCCGGTCCGGCAGGACGGTTTGCTCGATCTCGACATGCTGCGCGCGGCGATCACCGACAAGACGGTGCTGGTCTCTGTCATGGCCGTGAACAACGAGATCGGCGTCATCCAGCCGCTCGCCGAGATCGGCAAGATCTGCCGTGAGAAGAAGGTCTTCTTCCATACCGACGCGGCTCAGGCCGCGGGCAAGATCCCGCTCGACGTCGAGGCTCTGAACGTCGACCTGATGAGCATCTCGGGTCACAAGATTTATGGGCCCAAGGGAATCGGTGCGCTCTACGTCCGCCGCAAGCCGCGCGTGCGCCTGGTGCCGATGATCGTCGGCGGCGGGCAGGAGCGCGGCTTCCGGTCCGGCACCCTGCCGACGCCGCTCTGCGTGGGCCTGGGCGAGGCGGCCGAGATCTGCATGAAGGAAATGGATGCTGAGGCCAGGCGGCTCAAGAAGCTGCAGGAGCGCATGCTGAACGGTCTGCGCGCCAAGCTGACCGACATCGTGGTCAACGGCGACCTCGAGCAGCGCATCCCGGGCAACCTCAACATCAGCTTCGCCTACGTGGAAGGCGAATCGCTGATGATGGGCATCAAGAACCTCGCGGTCTCGTCGGGATCGGCCTGCACCTCCGCCTCGCTCGAGCCCAGCTACGTGCTGCGGGCGCTCGGCGTCGAGGAGGAGATGGCCCATACCTCGCTGCGCATCGGCCTCGGTCGCTTCACGACCGAGCATGAGGTCGACACCGCGGTCGACGAACTCGTGCGCCACGTCACCAAGCTGCGCGAAATGAGCCCTCTCTGGGAAATGGCCCAGGAAGGAATTGATCTCAAGTCCATCGAGTGGGCCGCCCACTAGGGGCGCCGCTTCAAGGTTCGAGGAGAGTGTCATGGCCTACAGTGAAAAGCTGATCGATCACTACGAAAATCCCCGCAACATCGGCTCGCTCGACAAGACGGCGGAGGATGTCGGCACAGGTCTGGTCGGCGCGCCGGCCTGCGGCGACGTGATGAAGCTGCAGATCAAGGTCGGCCCCGACGGGTTGATCGAGGACGCCAAGTTCAAGACGTTCGGCTGCGGTTCGGCGATCGCCTCCAGCTCGCTCGTGACCGAATGGGTCA
>JAKFVZ010000368.1 GCA_021732965.1 Reyranella sp. | reverse complement strand
ACATCGAATGGCTGGCGATCCGGCCCAACACCGACGCCGCGATGATCCTGGCGCTCTGCCACGTGCTCTACACGGAAAATCTCCACGACCGCGAGTTCCTCGACCGCTGCACGGTGGGCTTCGAAAAGTTCGCGCCGTCGCTCGCCGACAAGACGCCGGAATGGGCCGAGACAATCACCGGCATCTCCGCCGTGCGCATCCGCGCGCTGGCGCGCGAGATGGCGGCGACGCGCACCACGGTGAACATCAACTGGTCGCTGCAGCGCTCGCATCATGGCGAGCAGCCCTTCTGGGCGCTGGTGACGCTCGCCTGCATGCTGGGGCAGATCGGCCTGCCGGGCGGCGGACTTGGCGCAAGCTACGGTCCGACCAACGGCATGGGCAGCACCGCTCCGCTGCTCGCGGGCCCGACGCTGTCGCAGGGCACCAACCAGGTCCCCGACTTCATCCCGGTCGCGCGCTTCACCGACATGCTGCTCAATCCGGGCGGCAAGGTTCAGTACAACGGGAAGGAACTCACCTATCCCGACATCAAGCTGATCTATTGGGCCGGCGGCAATCCGTTCCATCACCATCAGGACCTCAACCGCCTGCGGGTCGCATGGGCCAGGCCCGAGACGATCATCTTCAACGAGCAGTTCTGGACGCCGGCCGCGAAGATGGCCGACATCGTGCTGCCCGCGACGACGGGCCTGGAGCGCGACGATATCGGCTATTCGCGGCGCGAGCCCTTCCTGATCGCCATGAAGAAGGCGCGCGAACCGATCGGCGAGGCGCGTGACGACTACTGGATCTTCTCGGAGATCACCCGCCGCCTCGGCGCCGACGACGTCTACACCGAAGGCCGGGACGCGATGCAGTGGCTCGCGCACATGCACGAAGAAGGCCGCCAGAAGTCCGCGAAGATGGGCGTGGAGCTGCCCTCGTTCGAGGATTTCTGGGAGGCCGGCATCGCCAAGGTCCCGGGCGAGAACACCGATCCGGTGATGCTGGCGAAGTTCCGCGCGGATCCGGCGGCGAATCCGCTCAAGACACCTTCCGGCAAGATCGAGATCTTCTCCGAAAAGATCGCCTCGTTCGGCTACGACGACTGCCCCGGCCATGCCGTCTGGATGGAGCCGATCGAATGGCTGGGTTCCAGGACGGCCGAGCGCTATCCGCTGCACATGCTGTCGGACCAGCCAGCCGACAAGCTGCACAGCCAGCTCGACCACAGTCCCCACGCCAAGGCGACCAAGGTGAAGGGCCGCCAGCCGGTCACGATGCATCCGGAAGACGCCGCCGCGCGCGGCATTGCCGACGGCGACCTGCTGCGCGTCTTCAACGACCGCGGCGCCTGCCTAGCGTCGGCCCGGCTGTCGGACCGCATCCGTCGCGGCGTGGTGCGGCTTTCGACGGGCGCGTGGTTCGACCCGCAGGACTCCGGCTCCAACACGCCGCTGGAGAAGCATGGCAATCCGAACGCGCTGACGCTCGACATCGGTTCCTCGAAGCTCAGCCAGGGCTGCATCGCCCAGACCTGCCTGGTCGAGATCGAGCGCTTCGATGGGCCGGCTCCCCTGGTAACGGCACACCAGCTCCCCGCCTTCTCGGAGCGCTGACGAAGAGCGGGCGTCGGTCGTCGCTTGGGCATTGACAAGACACACGCCTTATCTGCAAATGCGAGTGACTTGCAATTAACCAAGCGAGGCGAAGATGGACCAGATGATGACGCTGCATTCCACCGGTGAGGCATCCCGCGCGAAGTCGGACCGCGATGTGTCGAGCATCGACAGCAACCAGCTGATGGCCGGCCGTCGCGAACTCCTGATCCGCCACGGCGCCGCCACCTATCGGCTGCGCGTGACGGCCTCCGAGAAGCTGATCCTCACGAAGTAGGCCGGCACTCCCGGTGATTCGTCCCGGGAGACATTCGAGAAGCTTCCGTGTGCCGGCTGATCGTCCCCGGCACGCGTCTCGGGACGTGATTAATCCCACGCCTTTGCGAGCATCCATACCTCCCAAAGAGATCGTTCGGCTGCGATAATGGCCGGCACCGGCGACGGCGAACCCAGTCCCGCCGGAACGGGTGGATGACGCCAGAAGCATGAATCTCGACACAATCACCGAAGTGAAACGACCGGTCTCGCTCGACGATGTCGGTCCCTGGCGGTCGAACTACGCCTGGCTGGCCGGCGGCACCTGGCTCTACTCCGAACCCCAGATCGCCACCGACACGCTGATCGACCTCGATGCGTTCGGCTGGCAGCCGCTCGGCGCGACCTCGAAAGGACTCGAGATCGCCGCGACCTGCCGCGTCGCCGACCTGCACGCTTTCGCGGGGCCCGAGGAGTGGCGCGCCGTTCCCCTCTTCCGTCAGTGCATCGACGCGTTCCTGATGTCGTTCAAGATCTGGAACGCCGCGACGATCGGCGGAAACGTCGTCATGTCGTTGCCCGCCGGCGCGATGATCTCCCTGACAGCCGCCCTCGAAGGGGTCTGCACACTGTGGCCGCGCGATGCCGAGCCTCGCACGCTCCCGGTCGTCGACTTCGTTACCGGCAACCACAAGAACGTGCTTCGGCCCGGCGAGCTGCTGCGCTCCATCCATTTGCCGGCGTCGGCGCTCACCAAGCGTCACGCGATGCGCCAGATGTCGCTCACACGGCTGGGGCGCTCCGCCGCGCTGATCGTCGGCACCGTCGACGGCGATGGACGGAACTTCCTGCTGACCGTCACCGCCGCGACGCCACGCCCCGTCCAGCTGCGCTTCGACAGGATGCCGACGACGACGGAACTGCGCCAGGCGATCGACGAGCGCTTGTCGCCCGAGGATTACTTCCAGGACGTGCACGGGTCGGCGGCCTACAAGCGGCACATCACCTATCACTTTGCCGAGCAGATCCGCGCGGAGCTCGCATGAGCCAGTACGAAGTAAACGGCCGTCGCTACGCCGCCGAACCGCGGCCCGGCCAGTGCCTGCGGACCTTCCTGCGCGATCTCGAAGTTTTCGGCGTGAAAAAGGGCTGCGACGCGGGGGACTGCGGCGCCTGCACCGTCTGGATCGACGGCAAGCCCTTCCATTCCTGCCTCGTGCCGGCCTTCCGTGCGGAGGGCCGCAAGGTCACGACCATCGAAGGACTGAGCCGCGATGGGGAGATGCATCCCGTCCAGAAGGCATTCCACGATGCCCAGGCCTTCCAGTGCGGCTTCTGCGCCGCCGGCATGATCATGACTACGGCGGGCATGAGCGAGGAGCAGAAAGCGGACCTGCCGCATGCGCTGAAGGGCAATCTCTGCCGCTGCACCGGCTATCGCTCGATCACCGACGCACTGAACGGGAAGTGCAACATCGAGGCGGACGCGGCCGGCAAGGCGTGCGGCGCCAGCCTGCCCAATCCCTTCACCGACGCGATCCTGACCGGCCAGGCGCGCTATACGATGGACGTTGCGATGCCGGGCATGTTGCACCTCAAGGTGCTGCGCTCGCCGCACGCTCATGCGCGCATCGCGGGGATCGACAAGACGGCGGCACTGGCGGTGCCCGGCGTCGTCGCGGTCTATGACTGGCAGGACGTGCCGCGGCGTCTCTACAGCACCGCACTGCACGAGGACCATCTCGTCGATCCCGACGACACCTACATGCTCGACAATGTCATGCGCTTCGCCGGACAGCGCGTCGCCGCGGTGGTTGCGGAGAGCGAAGGCGCGGCGGAGGCCGGATGTCGAGCGCTCAGGGTCGAGTATGAACTCCTCCCGGCCATCTTCGATCCGGTCCTGGCAATGGAACCCGGTGCCCCTCTGCTGCACGACAAGAACGTCGTCACCGACAGCGGCAATGTCTACTGCGACCTGCATGGCGAGATCGGCGACATCGCCAAGGGGTTCGGGGAAGCCGACGCCATCCACGAGATGACCTATTCGACGTCGCGCGTACAGCACGTCCATCTCGAGACGCACGGTTCGATCGCCTGGCAGGGCGAGGACCGGCGCTGGCACGTCCGCACCAGCTCCCAGGGACCGTTCGCGGCCCAGAAGAAGCTCTGCTACCTGATGGGCCTCAGGACCCGCGATCTCCACGTCTTCACCGAGCGCGTCGGCGGCGGC
>JAKFVZ010000239.1 GCA_021732965.1 Reyranella sp. | reverse complement strand
AAGCAGCGGCAGCGCCTCTGCAATCAGCGGGCTCGTCGGTGTCTGGGCCTTTCCGGCGGCGGCCCAGGCCGTGACGGCCGGCGAGGGGGCGGCGGCCAGCTTCCTCATGCTGATGACCGAGCGGTTCGAGTTCACTTTTGCCCAACTTCCCGCACTCGGCGCGCACCTCCTCTCTCTGCCGCAGGTCGTCGGCGGCCGAACCGCCTTGCTGCTGGTCGGAATTGTCGTGGCAGGCCTCGTCGCCGAAGGCATCGCGCGCCTGATCCTGAGCCGCGCCCGCGTCAGCGCCTTCGATCGCCTGGCCAGCAAGACGCCGCTGCGCGCCTTCTTCCGCGCCCTCCTTCTCGACGTCCTGGCCCTGGTCGCCCTGGCGGTTGCGGGCCGGCTGGTGCTGGGCATGCTTGGCGCGTCCGATAGCGTGGCCGGGAAGCTCGGCCAGCTGGTGCTTCATACGCTTGTCTATTGGCGTGGCTTCAATCTGGTGTTTCGGGCCTTCCTGCGCCCCAGCATGCCGGAGGGCCGCATCGCACCGGTCGACGACGGCGCGGCGCGGCGCCTGCTCGTCGCCCTCAACCTCGTGGTCCTGCTGCCGATGCTGGGCAGTCTCGCAGCCCGTGCCCTCGCCGTGACGGGGGCCAACCGCGAAATCACCAGTGCCGCCATCATTCTCTACGTGCCCGTGATCGCCGTACTACTGCTGTCGATCGTCTGGCGTTACCGCCTGGACATGGCGGCCTGGCTGACGGCCATGGTTCCCGCCACCGGCTTCACTCGCCAGCTCAAGCTCGACGCCGCCCGCAACTGGTGGATGGCCGGCCTTGCCTTCTATGCGCTTCTGGGGCTGGCAGCCGTCTATGCCGCCCTGACCGAGAGCGGCACTGCGTCGCGTGGCATGGCGACCATCGAGTCGGCGCTGGTCGCCTTGCTGCTGTTCGAGACGCTGATGCATCGCGTCACACGCCACATCGTCTCCGAGCTGCCGATGGCGGGCGACGTGGTTGCCGATTGCGTGCGCCTGCTCGTCCGCCTCTATGTCGTGATCCTCATCGCCGAGGCGCTGATGGTCCGTGTGCTCGCCGCCGCCACGCCCGAGGAATGGGTCCCCCACGACCGTGGCGCGAAGATCGCCGCGCTGAGCGCCGTCGCGATCTACGCCGGCTGGCGGTTCCTGAAGTACCGCATGGATTCCTACATCGCTTCCAACCCGTTGCCTTCGGCGGATGTGTCGGGCGACTCGGAAGAGGACGTGCAGGTCGCGGCTTCGCGCCTGCGCACCCTGATGCCGTTGCTGCGCGTCGTTGCCGGCGCGACCATCGCCGTGGTCGGCGGCCTGCTGGTCCTGTCGGAACTCGGCGTCAACATCACGCCGCTGATCGCCGGCGCCTCGGTGTTCGGCCTCGCCGTATCCTTCGGCAGCCAGTCGCTGGTGCGCGACATCGTGTCGGGCATCTTCTTTCTGGCCGAGGATTCATTCCGCATCGGCGAGTATGTCGACTGCAGCAAGGTCAAGGGCACGGTCGAGGGCTTCAGCGTGCGCTCGCTGAAGTTGCGCCACCAGAACGGTCAGCTCCACATCGTGCCCTTCGGTCAGGTCGGCCACATCACCAATTTCAGCCGCGACTGGACGGTGGTGAAGTTCAACATCGCCTTCGCCAATGGCACCGACGTCGAGCTGCTGCGCAAGACGGTGAAGAAAATCGGCCTGCAGATGATGGAAGAGCCGACCTTCAAGCCGATCCTGCTGCAACCGCTCAAGATGCAGGGCGTCGTGGACATCAAGGACAATTCGCTGATCGTGCGTTTCAAGTTCATGGCGCGCCCGAAGAATCCAACCATGGTCCAGCGTATGGCGATCCGGCGCATGTACGACCAGTTCCCGGCGCTCGGCATCCAGTTCGCCACGGGCAACAATTATCTGTTCCCTGTGCCGGCGACGCCGTCCGTGCCGCAGACCGCCGAGGCCGCCGCACCCAAGGCCGCCGAATGAATACCCAAAGGAGTGACAGGATGCAGAAGCGCAAACTCGGGAAGTCCGACCTCGAATTCGTCCCCATCGCCTTCGGCGGCAACGTGTTCGGCTGGACGGCCGACGAGGCGACCTCGCACCGGCTGCTCGACGCCTTCGTCGACGGCGGTTTCTCGTTCGTCGATACCGCCGACGTCTATTCGCGCTGGTTCCCGGGCAACAAGGGCGGCGAGAGCGAGACGGTGATCGGTACCTGGCTGAAGAAGGACCCGGCCAAGCGCGACAGGATCGTGCTCGCCACCAAGTGCGGCATGGGCCTGCCCAGCGGCGCGCTGTCGGCGAAGAACATCAGGGAGTCGGTCGACGCCTCGCTTCAGCGGCTCAACACCGACCGCGTCGATCTCTTCCAGTCGCACAAGGACGACAAGGACACGCCGCAGGAGGAGACCCTCTCGACCTATGGAGAACTGGTGAAGGCCGGCAAGATCCGCGTCATCGGCGCCTCCAACTTCGACGCGCCGCGTCTGGCCGAGGCCGCGAAGATCGCGAAGGAGAAGGGATTGCCGCGCTACGAGAGCCTGCAGCCGCATTACAATCTCATGGAGCGCGGTCTGTTCGAAGGGGCGCTCGAGGACGAGTGCCTGAAGGAGGGCATCGGCGTGATCCCGTACTATTCACTGGCCAGCGGATTCCTCACGGGCAAGTACCGATCGGAAGCGGATGTCGGCAGCGCCCAGCGCGGCGCCGGCGTGAAGAAGTACATCAACCCCAAGGGCATGGCCGTGCTCAAGGCGCTCGACGACGCGGCGGCGAAGTCCCATGCCACGCTGGCCCAGGTGTCGCTGGCCTGGCTGCTGCAGCGCAAGTCGATCACCGCACCGATCGTCAGCGCGACCAGCCTGAAGCAGCTCGACGACGTGCTCAACGCGACCACCCTGGAACTCGATCCGGAGTCGCTGGCGGCGATCGACAAGGCCAGCGCGCCGGCCTGAGGAACCAGGACCGATGCTCGTCTTCCGCCAGCTCTTCGACCCGACTTCGTCGACCTACACTTACCTGCTCGGCTGCAGCGCCTCCAAGGAGGCGCTGCTGATCGATCCGGTCTTCGAGCAGGCGCGGCGCGACGCGGCCCTCATCGGCGAGCTCGGCCTCACGCTCAAGTGGACGCTCGACACCCATGTCCATGCCGACCACGTGACCGGCGCCTGGCTGCTGAAGCAGCGGCTGGGCAGCGCGATCGCGCTGTCCGCGGCGTCGGGCGCGGCCGGTGCCGACCGGCTGCTCCGGGACGGCGACCGCATCGAGTTCGGCCGGCGTGCGCTCGAAGTGCGGTCGACGCCCGGCCACACGTCGGGCTGTGTTACCTACGTGCTCGACGACGAGAGCATGGCCTTCACCGGCGATTGCATCCTGATCCGCGGATCCGGCCGCACCGACTTCCAGCAGGGCGATCCGCGCGCGCTCTACCGTTCCGTGCGCTCACGCATCTTCGCGTTGCCGGAGGGCTGTCTTCTCTACCCGGCGCACGACTATCGCGGCCTCACGGTCAGCAGCGTGATCGAGGAGAAGACGTTCAATCCCCGGTTGGGCGGCGAGGTCGGCGAGAACGACTATGTCGGCTACATGAAGAATCTGGACCTGCCGCATCCGAAGAAGATCGACGAGGCCGTGCCCGCCAACCTGCGCTGCGGCCAGCCCGGCAACGAGACGCCGCCGGCCGAGCCCGCTTGGGCACCGTTGCGCTTCACCTTCGGCGGCGTCTGGGAAGTCGAGCCGCACTGGCTAGAGGAGCATCTTTCGCAGGTGAACGTGGTCGACGTCCGCGAGCCGGCCGAATTTTCCGGCCCGCTGGGTCACATTCGAGGCGCGACGCTGGTGCCGCTTGGCGAACTGGCCGCGAAGGCCAAGGACCTGCCGAAGGACAAGCCGGTCGTCGCCGTCTGCCGCGCCGGCAGCCGCTCCGCGCACGCCACCACGATCCTGCAGAAGGCCGGCCTCGCCGACGTCGCCAACCTCCCCGGCGGCATGCTCCGCTGGCGCGCCGAAGGCCGCGCCGTAGAAGGCGGGTCGGCTTAAGACTCATCGGAGCGCGCTACTGAGGCGAAGCTGGCGCTTTGTCATCC
>JAKFVZ010000010.1 GCA_021732965.1 Reyranella sp. | reverse complement strand
GGGGGTGATAGGCCGACCGGATGCTCGGTTGGCGACAACTGAAACGTCATTCAGTTGCGCTTCCTTGCTGACCACTAGTTGCGGCTCCGAGTGCTTCTTGGGGCCGATCCACTCTCGCCTCACATCGATCGCTTCACCTCGCCTGATCATGTCGGCTTGGCGGTGCCTGTGCCTCCATCGGAGACCGGGCCAGGCCGGCCTTCGACGATCGCTTGCGGCCGCGGTGCGGCTCCAGGTGGTGGATCCTGGCAAATGGACCATCGAAGCGATGTGCGGCGCACATGGTGCGCACAGCGCCCGCTTAGCGCACCATGTGCGCACCATGTGCGCCGCACCGCGTGTAATGCGCGGAAACTGCGGTTTCCTTGGCTGACCCCTGAAACGATTGGAGAGTCATGGGGTCACGCATTTGGTGCTCTGCGAGTCGTTTCCGGAGCCCTCGTTTTCACGGTCTGGGACTGATGCGATCGGAATCCGGATCGATCGTCCGGTCCGGCGCATGTTGGCGCCACTGCTCGCCATGGTGACTCATGGTGAGCAGTGGGGATTTTATTGGCGTTTGGCGAAGTCAGACGGCGTCATCGGGAATTGAGTCCGATGGGATTGCTCACCATGAACGTCCATGGAGATGCATGGTGAACCATGGAGACGACTCGGGTGATCGAGCTGACCATAGAGGCGATCCAAGGTCGGGCCGGACGGATCTTGGATGCCGATCTCGGGCCGGCGGAGCGGGCCCTTGGCAGCGAAACCTCGTTGCGCAATCGGGCAAAGAAAAGGGCGGCCGGAGTGTCCGGCCGCCCTTCATGTGTGCCTATGCCTGCGCGTTCAGGGCTGCAGGTGGAACGTCTTCAGATCCT
Source organism: Reyranella sp. (assembly GCA_021732965.1). GTDB lineage: Bacteria > Pseudomonadota > Alphaproteobacteria > Reyranellales > Reyranellaceae > Reyranella. The sequence goes on along the minus strand of JAKFVZ010000010.1, from coordinate 3,234 downwards.
CGGGCCGCTTGATGTCGCCGCCGCCTGGCAGGGGGATGACCACGGAATTGTTCGTCAGGGCCCAGGAACCTGCCTCAGGCACCGTGGCTACCCCGTCACGATCGCGCAGGCGGTCGATGATGGCCGGTTCGAGTCGGACGATTCGAAGCTCCTTCTGACCGCGCGCTTTCGCAGCCGCGGCCGCTTCCTCGGCCGAGGCCACCACGCCAGCTTCAGAAAGCTTCTGGGCCAGATCATGCGGGAGCTGTCGCACGACATCTGGCGTCAGCTTCTCGTTGGCGCTGAGCTGCGCCAGTGCCGCCTGAAGCTGTTCCAATTCGCCCTGGGCCTTGTCGGCGCCCGTGGCTGCGACGGACTTGCGCGCCGAGTCGATGGCAGCCTGGGTCTCAGGCTTGAGCCCGTCCTTCAGCGCCTCCTTCAGGGCCGCCGGGGCGGCAAGATCGACTTCGGGAGCCTTGGGCGGCGCCGGCGGTGTCACGGCCGCCGGCCCGGCGGAGCCAGGAAGCGCAGGGATGGACGGAGGAGGCGTTGTCACGCGACCGACGACAGGAGGGGCAGGAGCGGGCTGTTCGGCTACCTGCGGGGCTACAGAAGCCTCCTTGACGGGCTGTGAATACATGAGCTTGTACGCCCCCTTCACAACATCATAGAGAAAGTAGCCGGAGAAACCTCCGAGTACCGTGATGACCGCCAGGACGATAGGCAACGCGTTGTCGCGCTGCGGGGAGGCTGCCGCAGCCACGATTGCCTGACCGTTCGCCGAATGAACAGCGGTATCGGATCCCGATGTCAGGCTCTGCAGCATGCCCTCAAGCACAGAGCGAGCGTCCTCTTCTCGCTGGTCCTCCAGCAGGACGACCGACTGACCGGCCTTCTTGCGAAGAATGCTCCAGCCGGATTCCATCCGCACGACTTCTGTTGTCGCCGGCAGACCGTCTTCCTCGATCACGACGAAGCGCATTCCGGGATCGTGCTTCATCACCTTGGGGGCGATCGTCATCGTATTCTCCAAGCCTTTTCGGCGATTCATGATGCAACTGGATCAGTTGCCCCATTCATAAAGCAAAGGATGGATCGAAGGATCAAGTGTCCGACGGCATCTGGCTCAGATCGTCCACCATCTTCTCAGCCTTCAGATAGTGAAGAACGCCGGCGACTGCGTTCTCGACGCGGGGCTCGGAAAGGCCGCGATTGGCGCCCTTCTCGAAGAAGTAGTGCGACATCGCGCCTGCTCCCTCGACATGGTATTTCCGGCGGCCGACGTTGTTGAGGACATAGAAGAGCGGGCGATCGACCGATTTCAGCCAGAGGAACTCAGCCGACGGCAACACACCCGCGGCCTTGCGGGCCTTTTCGAGGAACTCGATCAGGATCGTGGCGGTCCAGGAATGCTTCTTGCTCACCTCGGTGATCAGGTTGGCTATGTCGGAACTGGCCAGGAACGGGGCGATCAGGCTGGCGACGAAGGCGTCCCGCTTGGCCGGGTCATTGTGGATCGTATAGGCGACGGTGATGTAGCCGCGCAGCTTCTCGGACGCCTTCTTCTTCGAACCCGACATGGGGCTGACGGCGTGGGCGCCAACGATCATGAGCATGACCTGGATGTGCAGCGCGACATTGTCGATGCCCTGCCAGAGTACACCGAGCTGCTCGATCATGACGCTTTCGGCCTTGGCCTTGTCGAGATCGCCACCCTGGTAAGTGATCTCGTTGTCACGAAGCCATTCTCCTGGCGCCCGCTGGGGCGCCATTGAGGGCCAAAGCTTGTCGGGGTCGAACGCCACCGAGAACGTGCTCGTGCGCCAGTGCTCGGCGTTGTAGGACATCAATCCGTTCAAAGAGAGCTCGCGCTTGTAGGTGTCGGTCCGGAAACTGCGCTGGACCAGGATCGCGACGAAGATGCTCGTCAGGCCGAGCATGACCCATTGCACGCGCTCGCCGACGATGGTCCGGATCGCCCAGAAGTCGGCGATGCCGATCGTCCAGGCGTCCTGGTCACCGGTGATCGTCGCTTCGACGAACTGCAGGACCTCCGTGCCGGTCCTGCCAATACCGCTGGTCAGCTGGACGAGCTTGATCTGGAGCCATTGGATCGGAAACAAGCCGCGGATGACGTACCCGCTGAAGAAGTGCCACATGAGAAAGGCCACGCCGGCGAGGACCAGGCAAAGGACGATGAATGTGGCCTCAGGGTGCTGATTTCCCTGCTGGTCGTTCTTGGCTGACATGACGTTCTCTCAGATCACTCAGGGTTCGGGCGCTTCACGCGAGGCGCGGTTCGACGACATCAGGCCCATCAGACCCGACAGCACATCAGGTTCGCCGCTGGTATCGCTGGCCGTCTCGACGTCCATGATGGTCGCCTCGACATCCAGGATGGCCGCCTCGGTGAACGAAGGCATGGGAGCAGGCTCGATCGGCCTGCGCACGATCTCTGGAGACCTGCGCGCAAACTCCGGCGATCTCGATGCTGCAGGAACGGGTGTGTCGAGCGGGTGGGTGATAGCGGTCTGCTCCGGCGGAGCAGCCGGCATCGGCGTGTAGACGACAGGCATCTGGAAGACCGGCATGGGCCGGTCTGCCGCCGGGATGCGGACAGACAGTCGACGCTTCAGATCGAGTCGTTCGATCAGAGCAGGCGGCATGTCTCCGCTCTCCACGAGGTCCCGCATCCCGCGCAGCATGGCCAGGCGCAGGATATCGGACGTGCGTCCTGCGGACTTCAGCGTGTTGACGACGTCGATGACGACCTTGTCGACCTCGACGTTCGGCCAGAAATACACGCTGACCCGCTGCGCCCTGCGATTGACGTTCCTTGCCACCTCTATGCTCCCGTCAGGCCGCCTTGCGGCTCTTGCGCTCCTGCAGGGTCGCGTACTTCCAGAGGCCGCGGGCGTTCGCGAACTCCGGATCCTCGACGGTGCGCCCGTTGCGCAGGGTCGACGCGACGTCCTTGAACAGGGCGGCTCCACCGCCGACGAAAACGACCGCGCTCATCATGGCCGCGGAGCCGAGCTTGCGTTCGACCTCACGCAGGATCTGGTTCTCGATCTCGCGCACGGCCGTGCGCACCAGCTCGCTGACGTCCTCGTCGTTGTTCCACAGGCGGATCGTGCCGGCGCGAACCGTGGCGTCGAGGTCCTTCATCGGGATGGAGTCCCGAATCCCGAACTTCTTCTGGATCGAGCCTTCGAGCAGCTTGTAGACGTCGAGCACGCAGAGATTGCGCGTCCC
>JAKFVZ010000472.1 GCA_021732965.1 Reyranella sp. | reverse complement strand
GCTTGACCTTCGGCCGCTTGAGCTTGGCGGCGATCTCCGGCGCAACGACGACTATCGCGCCGCCGCCGTCGGTGATGACGCAGCAGTCGAGACGGTGCAGCGGATCGGAAATGACCGGCGAGTTGACGACCTCCTCGACCGTGACGACGTCCTTCAGCAGCGCATGCGGATTGTATTGTGCGTGGTGCGACGCCGCGACCTTGATCCAGGCGAGCTGCTCGGAGGTCGTGCCGTACTCGTACATGTGGCGCATGGCGCACATCGCGTACATGTTCACGACCGTCGGACCGTAGGGGAATTCGAACGGATCGTCGGGCGTCGGCGTGCCGCCACGGCTGCGCGGCACGGTGCCGGTCGCCATGCCCTCGGCGCGCGGCCGGCCGGCCAGGGTGATCAGCGCCACCTTGCACTTGCCCGCGGCAATCGCCTCGGCGGCGTGGCCGACATGCAGCACATAGGAGGAGCCGCCGGTGTCGGTCGAATCGACGTGGCGGACCTTGAGGCCCATATATTCGACCATGGACATCGGGCCGAGGCCCGGTGCGTCGCCGGCGCAGAAATAGCCGTCGACGTCGTCCTTGGTGAGACCCGCATCCTCCAGCGCGCCCTTGGCGCATTGCGCATGGATCTGCGCCAGCGAAATGTCCTTCGCGAGCCGGGTCGGGTGTTCGTAAATTCCGGCAATATAGGCCTTGCCCTTGATGCTCATAGGCGTGCCATCTCCCTCGTCATTGTGCGGTGCACATGGTGAGGGATCGCAGGCTCACAGGAAAGTGCGCTCTTTCGCTGCGAAGAACGATGCTAGGCTCTGCGGAACAATCGGGGAGCACCGCCACATGGTTTTCCGTCTTCTATCCGTGATCGCCGCGGTCTGCCTGGCCTTCGCCGGCACGGCTCATGCGCAAGGCAAGGCCGAACTGCTCTGGTACAGTCAGGCCGCCTTCAAGCTCACCACCCAGACCGGCAAGGTGATCATGATCGATCCGTGGATCATGGGCGCCACCAGGATCCCGCCGGAGCTGAAGGACCTCGACAAGATCGGCAAGGTCGATCTGATCCTGGTGACGCACGGTCACGGCGATCATCTGGGCGATGCTCTGGAGATCTCCAAGAAGAACAACGCGCCGATCTGGGCGCCAGCCGGCCTCAACCAGACACTGGCGACGCTCGGCCTGATGCCCCCCAATCTCGTGCCGCGCATGAGCAAGGGCGGCACCATCGAGCCCTTCCCCGGCGTCAAGATCACCATGGTCCATGCCGACCATTCCTCGGAGATGATCCTCAAGGACCCGGTCACCGGCAAGGACACGAGCTACGCCGCCGGCGAGCCCTGCGGCTTCATCATCGAGCTGGAGAACGGCTTCAAGATCTACCACATGGGCGACACCGGCATGTTCGGCGACATGAAGCTGATCGGCGAATACTACAAGCCCGACCTGCTGCTGGTGCCGATCGGCGGCCACTTCGTGATGGACCCGAAGGCCGCCGCCTATGCCACCAAGGAACTGATCAAGCCCAAGATGGCGTGGCCCATGCACTATGCCAGCAACCCGTTCCTCCGCGGCACGCCGGCCGAATACAAGGCGGCGCTGGGTCAGACGTCGATCGAGGTGATCGACGCCCAACCGGGAACGAAGAAGACGTTCTAGGCTGACATAAACCTCCGTCGTCTCTCCACTACGCCGAGCTACGCTCGGCTCCGGTCGAGACGACGGGTTCTCCTTTAGACATCGCGGGCGCCCGGCGTGCGGGCGCGGAACTCCTCGGGGGCCTCGCGGCCGGCGTCGGTGAAGGCCTTCTTCACCGCGGCGACGTTGGGCCCGAAGATGCCCTTGCGGTTGTCCTTGGCCCACTGGTTCGAATTGACGATCGTGTCGAGCGAGCCCTGGAAGCGCGGCATCACGTAGCGCGCGAACAGCTCGTAGGAGCGCATCGTCTGCTCGCGCGTCGCCCATTCGTGGGCGCGGAACAGCACGCCGCCGAAGCCGCCGTTCGAGAAACCCAGCAGCCGCTCGATGCCCTTGGCCACCGTGTCGGGGCTTCCGACCAGGGTCGTGCCCATCTTCACGCCGTCGCGCAGCGGGTCGTCGGCCCGGCCCGGCGGACGGCCCAGCGTGTCCTCGAAATAGGTCACGGTCTCGCGGCGCTCGCCGGCATGGACCTCGCGCAGCGCCTGCTCGTCGTCCTCGGTCACATGGCAGTTCACCACCACGCGCCACTTGGAGCGGTCCGCGGTCTTGCCGTGCTTGGCCGCAGTCTCCTCGTAGATGCCCCACTGCTTGCCGAGCATTTCCGGTCCGCCCGGAATGCCGGCGCCGATCGACAGGACGCCGAGCCCGTGCTTGCCGGCGGCGATCATGCCCGAGGGCGTGATGGTGCTGGCACAGGCGATGGGGAAGTGCGGGTAGCTGTAGGGCGCGAGATGCAGCCGCGCCTCCTTCAGCTCGAACCAGTCGGTCTTCATCGTGACCGGCTCCTTGCATTCGAGCAGGCGCATGATCGCCTCCAGCGCCTCCTCCATGCGCGGCCGCTGGGTCGAGGGATCGATGCCCATCATGTAGGCGTCGGACGGCAGCGCGCCCGGGCCGCAGCCCAGCATCGTGCGACCGCGCGACATGTGGTCGAGCTGCACGAAGCGGTTCGCGACCATCAGCGGATGATGATAGGGCAGGCTCGTGACGCCCGAGCCGAGGCGGATGTAGCGCGTGCGCTCGATGGCGGCGCCGATGAAGACTTCCGGCGAGGCGATGGTTTCCCAGCCGGCGGAGTGATGCTCGCCGATCCAGGCTTCGTCGTAGCCCAATTCGTCGATCCACTCGATCAGCTCCATGTCGCGCGCCATCGAGAGCGTCGGGTTCTCGCCCACGCGATGGAACGGCGCCAGGAAGATGCCGAACGTAAGTCCCTTGTGATTGCCGGTCTGTGCCATTGAAGTCCTCCGTCACCGGCGACGGTAGCATGCGCGCAGCGTTGACCGCAGCACCGGCTTGCGCAGATCATCCCGCGATGAACGAAGCTTCCGCCCTGCCGCTTGCAGGTTTCAAGATCGTCGAAGTGAACGACGCGAAAGTGCCGCTCTGCCTGCGTCTTGCGACATCGCTCGCCGCCAAGATCGCCGCCGACCTCGGCGCCGACGTGCTCAAGATCGAACCGCCGGGCGGCGATCCGGTACGGGCCGCGCCGCCGCTGCTCCCGCAGGGCGAAAGCGCTCTCTTTCAGTTTCTGAACACGTCGAAGCGCGCCGTGACGCTCGATCTCGCGACCGAGGCTGGTCGCACCGCACTCTCGGCCCTCGTGGATGAGGCCCATGTCGTACTGTTCGAGGAACCGGCGTCGGTCGCGTCGATGCTGCGCACCGGCAAGGCTACACCGGTCGAGATCGCGGCCTTTCCGCTCGAAATGAATGCCGCGCAACGTCCGGTCAGCGAACTCGCGATCCAGGCGCTCGGCGGACTGATGCACATGGTGGGCGAACCGGCGCGCAAGCCGCTGAAGCTGGGCGGTCACCAGGCTTACTACCCTGCAGGACTTACCGCCTTCACCGGCCTCATGGCGGCCCTTGCCGCGCGCGATGCCGGCCGGCCGGCGCCGTCGGTGCGCGTCTCACTCGCCGAGGTGATGCAGTGGGTGAACTGGAAGGCGGCATCCGGCGCGGCCGCTTCGGGCACCTCGCCGGGCCGCGAAGGCAGGAACTCGGAGTTTCAGGTGCTGCCGTGCCGCGACGGTCACGTGGCCGTCGTCTACACCGTGACGCAATGGCCCGCGACGCGCGCGCTGGTCGGCGATCCGCGGCTCGACGATCCGAAATTCAACACCCGCGCCGGCCGGCGCCAGAACATCGCCGAGCTTTACGCGGCGCTGGCGCCATGGTTCGCCGACAAGACCCGCGAGGAGATCCAGAAGGTCGCGCAGGCCAAGGGCGTGCCGTTCGGCCCGATCTTTTCGCCGGCCGAGCTCTTGCGGACCGAACAGTATGTGGCGCGCGGTTTCCTCGCCGACATGAAGCATCCGACCGAGGGCACGCTGCGCCTGCCGCAATTGCCCGTGCAGTGGAACGGCCGTTCGTTTTCGCCGCGCCCCGCGCCGCCTCTCCCTCCTCCCCATTCAAATGGGGAGGTGCCCTCGTC
>JAKFVZ010000692.1 GCA_021732965.1 Reyranella sp. | reverse complement strand
TGGCACGGCGACCGTCGAGGCGACCAGCCATCCCGCGATCGGCGCGACCGCCAACGAGATCCTCGCGAGCTTCGAGAAGGCCTTCGAGCGCGGCTTCATCAAGAGCGACCTGAAACCCGCCCCGACACCCGCGGAGCGCGCCAGCATGTCCGGCGCGATCCTGTATGCAACGGGCGTTCGCGCACGCCTCGGCGTGCCCGCGACGGAACTGCGGACCTTCGTCAAGTCGATGATCCCGGTGATCTGCCGGTAACGATATCCGCTCAAGGCGACGGAGGTCGCCTTGAGTCTTTCCAATGCAGATAGATCAAGCACCCGCCTCATCCTGAGGAGCGCCGCGAAGCGGCGCGTCTCGAAGGATGGGCAACAAACGCGGTGCTCGTGCCCATGCTTCGAGACGGCCCTTCGGGCCTCCTCAGCATGAGGTAAGTGGTGTGATTCCAGACTGCTCGGAAAGACCCTAGGCGTACTTCGCGCGCAGCGTCCGTGCCGCCTCGGCTTCGGCCTTGAGCTTGAGATAGACCTCGTCGGTGTCGACCTTCGCCGCCGAGCCCGGCGCGAAGCCGCAGTCGGGGTTGAGGGTGATGCGCTTCTTGTCGATGCGAGTCAGTGCCCGTTCGACCCTCGACACGATCAGTGCCGCGGCTTCGGGCGCACCCGGCGTCACGTCGACGACGCCGAGGCCCAGCTCGAAATCCTCGCGCAGGCGGCCCAGGCTCTCGAGATCGTCGGCGCCGGCAGCGGTGAATTCCATCGTGAGATGCTGGACCTTCAACTTGTTGAGCTGGTTCAGGATCGGGCCGTAGGTGCCGGCATGGTGCTTCTCGCCGCGCACGCGCGCGCCGGCACGGCGGCAGAGATGGACGGCGAACTTGATCCCATCGAAGCCCTTCACCGTCTCGTTGATCATTTCGACCGCGAAGTCGGCGGCACGGTCGGGATCCTCGTAGCTCCGGCGCACGTCGGGATCGACGAACAGGCAGAGATGCGGATCGTCGATCTGCACGATCTCGACGCCCATATCCTGCAGCAGCGCGATCTCGGCGCGCAGCGGCGCCACGCAATCGCGCACGAAATCCTCGCGCTTCGGATAGGCCTTCCCCGACCGCCCTTTGTCCCACAGCCGCTCGCCCAGCAGCGCCGGCGCCGGCAGCGTGATCTTGGTGGCGACCCTTGCGATCTCCTTCACGAACTTCGCTTCGGCCGCGACAAAGCCGGCCGGCTTCGGTGTCAGTTTCTCGGTCACGACGGTCCAGGGCCGCCCGTCCGCCGGATTGACCTCCAGCGTGAAGCCGTGCGCCAGCTCCGCGATGACGCCGATATAGGAGCGACGGCGCCATTCGCCGTCGTTCACGACATCGAGGCCGGCGCGTTCCTGCAGCGCCACGACGAAACGGACGGCGGCGTCCATCGTGTTGCGGTCGGTCTCGTCCCACGCCGGCTTCTCGATCAGCTCGCGGACCACGAGCGGGCGCGGGATCGAGCCGACGATCGAGGCGGGAAACAGCGGCAGGGTCTTCATTTCACGGCTTCCACAGGGTCTGGGCGAGGTTCATGTCTTCCTGCGTATCGATCTCGCGATACTTGCCCGGCGTGTCGGCATGGCCGAAGGAAACGCCCTGCTCGATCATGTCCTGGAACATGTGAATCAGGTACGCCTTCTGGAAGATCGCCGCCTCGCGATAGGGCCTGTCCCAGAACTCGGCCTTGCGGCGACGATAGAAGTCGCGGAACCGGGCCGCGCCCTCGGCGCCGAACTTCGCCACGCCGATGAATTCGCCGGTCGCATCGTCGTACGGGATCGTGCGGTAGACGCGCTCGACCCGGCCGCCGCGCGTAATCACTTTCTCCGCGTCATGCGGCGGATGCTGGGTGCGCGGCTTGTAGTGTTCGCGCCAGTCGGTATCGACGCCGAGCGCCAGCTCGTCCTTCGACTCGACCAGGCCGCGCACGACGTCCTTCGTGAACAGGATGTCGGAGTAGCTGGTGACGAAGGGCCGGTCCATCAGGTCCTCGGCGCACATCAGCGACACGAGGATGTTGTTGTCGGGCCAGTCCCTGTTCTCGCGGAAGATGAAGTCCGGATACTCGCGCTTCACCGAGTCGATGCGATAGCCGCCGATGAACACGATCTCGGTGCAGCCCCCGCCCCTCAGGGCCTCGACGGTCCAGTCCAGGATGCGCTTGCCCTGGATCTCGGCAAAGCATTTGGGGGCGTCTTCGGTGGTGGGCATGAGCCGGCTGCCACGGCCGGCTCCGATGATGATGGCGCGCATGTCGTGCGGACTGTGGCGCAACATGTCCCGCCGCGCCAGCCGTGACCGTCGGCCGATCAGTCGAAAAGCGAGGCCAGCCGCTGCTTCATCTGGTCGGCGACATAGAGCGCCAGGGCCTTGATGGTCGAGGTCGGGTTCACGCCGCCCGAAGTCACCCAGATGCTGCCGTCGACGATGAACAGGTTCCTGACGTCGTGGCTCCGGCCCCATTCGTTCACCACCGAGCGCTCCGGATCCGTGCCCATCCGCGCCGTGCCGAGAAGATGCCCCGGATAGTTGAGTGCCGTCCGCGAGGCGAAGAGCTGCGTGGCGCCGGCTTCGGTGAGGATCTCCTCGGCGCGGGCGATGCCATGCTCCATCATGCGGCGCGTGTTCTCGCTGATCGTGTAGTCGATCCTGGGCGCCGGTATGCCGTGGCTGTCCTTCAGGACGGGATCGAGCGTCACCCGGTTGTGCTCCTCCGGCAGGTCCTCGCAGGCCACGCCGATGTTCAGCCGGTGATCCAGCATTTGCCGGTAGTGGCGATGATGGTCGCGGCCCCATGGCAGGAGGCCGGAAGCCGCGCCCACGATCGCCTGGTTGGCCGGACCGGTGCCGCGGCTGAACTGCAGCGTGTAGCCGCGCACGAAGTCGCGCGACGGGTCGGTCTCGTAGAACTGCTTGCTCCAGATCGTATTGATCGGGCCACGCCCGCCGTCCAGCGGCTCGTCGACATAGCCCGACACCATCGGCCAGGGATGCAGCATCAGGTTCCTGCCCACGAGGCCCGACGAATTGGCGAGACCGTTCGGGAACTTCGCGGAGGCCGAGTTCAGCAACAGGCGCGGCGTGCCCACGCCGTTGCAGGCCATGATGACGACCTCGGCCGGCTGGAAATGCTCGACGCCGTCGGCATCGTAGTAGACGGCGCCAGCCGCCATGCCGTGCTCGTCGGTGGTGATTTCGCGCACCCGACAGCGCGTGCGCAGCTCGACGCCGGCCCGCAGTGCTAGCGGCCAGTAGGTGATGTCGGTGCTGGCCTTGGCGCCCTGGGCGCAGCCCGGCGTGCAGTGGCCGAGGTTGATGCAGCCGGCCCGGCCTTCATAGTCCGTGGTGGCGATGCTGCTGTCGGACGGCCACCAGTGCCAGCCCAGCCGGTTCATCGCCTGGCCATAACGGGTCCCGGTCTTGCCGAGCCCGATCGGCGGCATTGGCGGATGGCGCGGCGGCACGCCGGGATCGCCGGCGAGGCCAGAGACGCCCATCATCCGGTCGTTCTCGTCGTAGAACTTCTCGAGCGCCCAGTAGTCGACGGGCCAGTCGTCGGCCACGCCGTCCAGCGACTTCACCTTGAAGTCCGACGGATGCATGCGCGGCCAGTGGGCCGTGTAGATGATCGTGCCGCCGCCGACGGCGTTGAAGTTGGCGATCTTCATCAACGAATTGTCGTCGTTGATCGGGTAGTCGGTGTCACGCCCGCGACGGTTCGGGCTGATCTCGAAATCCGTGTAGCGCCGCGCTTCCCAGTCGCGGCCGTTGCTGGGGAAGTCCGTCGGCTTCATCCAGTCGCCCTGCTCCAGGCACAGGATCCGCATCTTCGTTTCGGCGAGGCTCCAGGCCACGGCCGCGCCCGACGCGCCAGAGCCGATGATCAGGACATCGACCTTTTCGTTCGCCGCCATGTCAGCGCTCTCCCGACGGCAGGACTCGATCGTCGCGCCAGAGCTTCGGCCGGCTGCGCACGACGTCGAGCAGCGACCAGTCGCCCTGCTCCAGAACGTAGCCCTTCGGGAAGGGCGCGCGCGCCTCGTGCACCAGCGCCCGCAGGACGCGATCGTCGCGATAGTAGGCGCCGACGATCACCCGTCCGAGAGCGGCG
>JAKFVZ010000582.1 GCA_021732965.1 Reyranella sp. | reverse complement strand
GCCGGTGCACCGTCACGCCCTCGCGCGCCACCAGCTCGGCCAGCGCGTCGGCCTGGCGTTCGATCCGGGTCGCCTGTTCGTGGTCGACGTCGATCAGGCGCTGGCCGGCATGGGCGCGGCTGAATTCGGCGCCGGCCGGCGTCAGCCAGCGCTGCGAATCCTCATGGAAGACGACGAAGTCCTCGGCGGGCGAGATCCCGATAACGACCTCGAGCAGCTTGCCCCATTCGTGGTGCGCGCCGAACAGCACCCTCAGACCCGGGCGTAGATGTCTTCGTAGCGGACGATGTCGTCTTCCTCGACATATTCGCCGGTCTGCACTTCGACGACTTCGAGGAGCTCGCTGCCGGGATTGGCGAGGCGATGCACGCCGCCGATCGGAATGTAGGTCGATTCGTTCTCGTGCAGGGTCATGACCTTGCCGTCGAGCGTCACCTCGGCGATGCCTTTCACCACGACCCAGTGCTCGGCGCGGCGGTTGTGGCTCTGAAGGCTGAGCTTGGCGCCGGGCTTCACCGTCAGGCGCTTGGCGCGGAAGCGCTCGCCGCGGTCGATGTCCTGATAGCTGCCCCAGGGGCGGTGCATCACGGCGTGCTCGGTCGCGGCGCGATGCTTGCCGTCGGACATGCGTTGCACGACGTCCTTGAGGCGCGGGAGATTGTCGCGATGGCCGACCAGCACGGCATCGTTCATCGACACCACGACCACGTCTTCGACACCGATCACGGCGGTCAGCGGCCCGTCGGAGCGGACATAGGAATTGCGCACATGGTCGATCTCGACCGGGCCCTCGGTGACGTTACCCGCGCTGTCGGCCTGGCCTACGTCGAGCAGCGCGTCCCAGGTGCCGAGGTCGGACCAGCGGAAGCGGGCGGGGACGACCCAGCACTTGTCGGTGCGCTCCATCACGGCGTAGTCGATCGACTTGGCGGGCGCCTTGCCGAAGGCGTCGGCGTCGAGGAACACGGTCGAGCCGGTTTTCTTCGCCTTGGCGACCGCTTCCTCGGCCGCGGCCGCCATCGCCGGCTCGAAACGCTTCATCTCGGACAGCAGCAGGTCGGGCGGGAAGAGGAAGTTGCCGCTGTTCCACAGCAGCCCCTCAGCGATGTACTGCATCGCCGTCTGGGCGTTGGGCTTCTCGACGAAAGCCGCGACCTTCATCACCGGGCCGATCTTCTGGTCGCCGGGGCGTATGTAGCCGTAGTCGGTCTTGGGTTCCGTCGGCGGGATGCCGAAGGTGACGATGCCGCCCTTCTCGACGGCCGCGAGCCCCTCCCGGCAGCCGGCGAGGAACTCCTCGGCGCCGATCACCAGATGGTCGGAGGCCAGGGCGAGTACGGCCTTGGCGCCCAGCCCGCGCGTGTAGGCGGCGGCGGCGGCCATGGCGGGGCCGGAATCCCGACGCGACGGCTCGACCAGGATGTCGATCTCGATGCCGATCTCGCGCGCCTGGCTCTCGCACATGAAGCGGTAGGCGTCGTTGGTCGCGATCACCGGCTTGCCGAACAGGCTGCGGTCGGCGACGCGCAGCAGGGTCTGCTGGAAGGTCGACTGCTTGCCGAGCAGAGGCACGAACTGCTTGGGCATGCTCTCGCGCGACAGCGGCCACAGGCGCTTGCCGGAGCCTCCGACGAGGATAACGGGCGTGATGAGCGACATTGCGACAGCTTTCGTTGCCTGAGGGGCCTTCAGCGGGCGGCTTCTGCGGCCGCGTGCCGGGCCGCGATATAGCCGAAGGTGAGGGCCGGGCCAATGGTGATGCCGGCCCCCGGATAGGTGCCGCCCATGACGCTGGTCATGTCGTTTCCAGCGGCATAAAGGCCCCGGATGGGTGCACCCTGGCTGTCGAGGACCCGGGCATGGCCATCGACCCGCAGTCCCAGGAACGTCCCGATATCGCCCGGGATCAGCTTCATCGCATAGAAGGGACCGCTTTCGAGCGGCGCCAGGCAGGGATTGGGCGTGTGCGTGGGGTCGCCGTTGAAGCGGTGATAGGCGTCGGTCCCTTTGCCGAAATCGGGGTCCTCGCCGCGGCCGGCATTGGCATTGAACTGCCGGATCGTCTCTTGCAGCACATGTGAATCGACGCCGATCTTCGCGGCCAACTCGGCCCAGCTTCCCGCGCTCAGCAGGTAGCCGTTGCGGATATGGGCGCCGAGCGGCAGCGGCGCGGGGCCGATGGCGCCCATGCCGTAGCGGCGGATGGCCCGGTGATCGCAGAGCAGCCAGCAGCTCGTCTCGCCACGGTCGCGGCAGGCCTCGACCATCGCCGGGACGAAGTCGTGATAGGAAGCCGATTCGTTGGCGAAGCGCCGGCCGGTCGGATCGACAGCGATGTAGCCGGGCTTGCCGCGCTCGTAGAAGTGCGGGAACGGCAGCGTCTCGCCGTCGGGCTGCGGCACCAGCGAGACCGGGACCCAGGCGGCGGGATAGGCGACGTCCTCGGCCAACGCGCCGCCGGCCGACTGGCCGAGCCGAATGCCGTCCCCCCGATTGCCCGGCGGCGGCGCCGAGCGGTGGGCATGGCCGTCGCGGACATGGCCGTAGTAGCGGCTTTTCAGTTCCTCGTCGGCCGGGAAGCCGCCGCAGGCCAGCACGACGCCGCGCCGCGCACGGATTTCCTGACGCTTGCCCTCGCGCTGAACGACCGCGCCGATGACGGTGCCGTCGCGCTGCACCAGCTCGACGACCGGACGGTCCAGCCACAGTTCGATGCCGCGCTCCTCGGCCGAGAGGGCGAGGGCGGCGATCAGGCCGTTGCCGTTGGTGAGGCGCGTGCCGCGATCGTGGTTCAGCCGGTCGACCGCATAACGCACCGTCATGCCGGCGACGTGCAGCGCCGATCGCGCCGAACGCGTCATCTTGAAGACGTGGGGCAGGTCGTTGCGGCCGAGCATCATGCCGCCGAACGCCATCATGGTGCGGAGCGGCGCGCGCAACTGGTCGAACCGCTTGCCCAGCCGCCGGCCATCGAACGGGAGCGGCAGCAGCGAGCGGCCGCCCTGCGCCGCGCCGGGCTTGGTCGGATGATAGTCCGCCCAGATCGGCACGGCCTCGTAACGCACGTACGTGTTGTTCTCGATGAATTCGACGGCCGGGTTGCAGTTGTCGAGGAACGCGTTGGCCAGTTCGAGGTTCAGGCGATTGCCGGCCTCGTGCTGAAGGTAGGTGAGCGCGTCCTCCTTGGAGTCGGCAATACCCAGCGCGCGGCCATGCCGGTTGCCCGGAATCCAGATGACGCCTGCCGAATAGGCGGTCGTCCAACCGAACTGTCTTTCCTTCTCGACCATCAGCACATCGAGGCCGGCATGCGAGGCCGTGAGAGCGGCAGAGAAACCGGCGGCGCCGGATCCGACGACCAGCAGGTCGGTTTCGATCATGAGTGGGGTCCCCCGGTGCCGCCGGATTGGCGCTCCAGATTCTCGTCGCGACGTCGCCGCGCCTCGTTCTCCAGCGCCTCGGCGAGGGCGGGGATGTGCGAGGCGATCTCATAGAAGTCGCTGGCGTAAAGCACCAGCAGGGTGGTCGGCTTGACGGTGGCGATGGAGGCGGTACGCGGCTGGCGGTTCAGCAGGGACATCTCGCCGAAGAAGGCGCCCTCACCGAGGCGCACGGTGCCGCCGGTCGGCAGCCGAACCTCTGCTTCGCCGCTGGTGATGAAGAACATCGAGTCTCCCGGGTCGCCCCGCCGCAACACCATCACGCGGGCGGGGTAGTAGCGGGTGCGCAGCTTGCCCACGATCTCGGACAGGGTGACCACGCCCAGCGAGGCAAAGATCGGCACGCGGGCCACCTGGTCCCAGACCCGGAGATACTCGCGTCGCCGTTCCTCCTGGGCGAAGCCGGTGGCGAGGACGCCGGTCATCAATGCCAGCACCGCGATGCCGCTGATCATCAGCAGCGAACCGATGATCCGACCGACGGGCGTGAGTGGCACCACGTCGCCATAGCCGGTCGTCGTCAGGGTGACGACCGACCACCACATGGCGTTGGGCAGGGTACCGAACTGCTGGGGCTGGCCATCGCGCTCCGCGATGTGGGCGCCGGTCGCCGCCGACATCAGCAGGATCGCGAACACGATCAACACGCTGGCGATCGGCGCGCGTTCGTTGGAGATCACGCGCGCCGATCGCCAGCG
>JAKFVZ010000007.1 GCA_021732965.1 Reyranella sp. | reverse complement strand
ATGAGCTGGCTGTAGTCGATGGCCATCGTGAGTCTCCTTGCTCAAATTCCTCCCCATTCAAATGGGGAGGTGTCCACGAAGTGGACGGAGGGGTCAGGCTGCGCGCCGGTGTGACCCCTCCGCCCCGATGACGGGGCACCTCCCCATTTGAATGGGGAGGAAAACCTTTAAGCCCGCTTGCGGTCGTACTTGCTCTGCTTGCCTGTGCCGTAGAGTTTCAGCGCGCCCTCCGGGCCGGTCGCGTTGGGGCGCTGGAATATCCAGTTCTGCCAGGCCGAGAGGCGCGCGAAGATCTTGGTCTCCATCGTCTCGGGGCCGGGGAAGCGCAGGTTCGCCTCCATGCCGATCAGCCCGTCCGGCGAGAAGCCGGCGCGTTCCTCGACGGCGAGGCGTACTTCGTCCTCCCAGTCGATGTCGTCGGGCGTGAAGGTGACGAGGCCGGCTTCGTCGGCGGCCGCGGCGTCCAGCGCCTCGCCGATCTCGCCCTTGAGGCCATCGACCAGCGACGGGTCATGCAGGAAGCGCGTTTGCAGGCGCGTCAGCCCGTTGCCCATCGGATAGGGACCGAAGTTCATGCCCGTGAGGCGCAGAGTGGCGGCCGGCAGGTTGGAACCCTCGAACACGCCGTCCAGCATGTAGGAACGGTCCGCCGCCAGCGCGATTTCGAGCAGCGTGCCGGTGAAGCAGGAGCCGGGCTCGATCAGCGCGATCAGGCTGCGCGAACTGACGTCGAGTCGCTTCAGCGTGCGCTTCCAGTAAAGCACGATCTCGCGCACCAGCCAGTCGTCGCCCTTGTCCGCCAGCAACGCATCGTAAGCCTCGACCAGCGCAGCGTCGCCCTGGCTGGTCAGCACCCAGGTACCGATCTCGGTCTCGTTGAGGCGCAGATGCATCATCGCATCGTCGAACTCACGGGCGAGCGCCAGCGGCCAGAAGGCGGCTCCGGCGGCATGGACGTCGTCGGGCGGCGCGGAGGTGGGGCCGTTGATGCGGAACCTGGCCGACCGGCCCTCGCGGTCGATCTCGACGGTGAGGTTTCCATAGCGCAGCGTGTCACCGTCGATCTGGCGCTCCACGATCGGAAGCGCGATGCCTTTGGCGTGCTTCGAGCGGGACGACTTGGCCGCAATCTCCTCGGCGATCTTCTGCGTCTGCTCGACGAGCTTGGAGGGCGCGATGAGCTGGTCGATCAGCCGCCACTCGCGTGCGCGCTTGCCGCGCATGCCCTCGGCGGTGGTGCAGAAGAAGTCGGCATGGTCGCGCCGCACCATGCGTTTGTCGACGAGACGGGTGAGGCCGCCGGTGCCCGGCAGCACCGCCAGCAGCGGCAGCTCGGGCAGCGACACCGCGCTCGATCCGTCGTCGGCCAGCAGGATCTGCTCGCAGGCCAGCGCCAGCTCGTAGCCGCCGCCGGCGGCGATGCCGTTGATCGAGCAGATGTAGGTCTGGCCGGAATGCTGGCTCGCATCCTCGATCGAGAGGCGCGTCTCGTTGGTGAACTTGCAGAAGTTCACCTTGTGATCGTGGGTAGACAGGCCAAGCATGTTGATGTTGGCGCCGGAGCAGAAGATGCGGTCGCGCTGGGAGCGGATGACGACGGCGCCGATCTCGGGACGCTCGAAGCGCAGCCGCTGGACCGCGTCCGCCAGCTCGATGTCGACGCCGAGATCGTAGGAGTTGAGCTTCAACTTGTAGCCGGGCTTCAGGCCGCCATCCTCGTTCACGTCCATGGTGAGGTAGGCCACTCCATTCTCGAACGTGAGCTTCCAGTGCTTGTAGCGGCTGGGATCGGTGCGGAAGTCGATGGGCGCGGCAGCGGTGTCCATTGGCGTTCCCTAATTCTGTAATTCAGTACTGAATTACTTATTTACTTTCCCTGCCGCAAGGTCATTCTTGTCCCCCAGCCATGCCCGCGATCCGCCCCGCCCAAGCCCCTGATCTGCCAGCGATTTCCGCCTTGGATGCCCGCCTGACCGGCTCCGACAAGCCGGACTATTGGCGCGAGATGATGGCCCCCGACCGTCATTTCCTCGTGGCCGAGACGGGAAAAGGTGCACTCGCCGGCTTCATCGCCGGAGAGATCCGCGCCTGGGAATTCGGCCAGCCCGCTGCCGGCTGGGTGTTCGCGATCCAGGTCGATCCGAAGACGCGGCTCAAGGGCGTCGGCACCGCGCTGTTCGAGGCGCTGGCCGCGCGCTTCAGGGCACAGGGCGTGACGCGCGTGCGCACCCTGGTCGACCGCAAGGACCATCTGATCCTCTCCTTCTTCCGCGCCCAGGGCATGGTCGCCGGCCCGTCGCTGCAGCTCGACAAGGAGTTGTCGTGAAGCTCCAGACGGCGACGCGCCTCGGCCTCTACGCGACGCTCGAACTGGCCCGTGATCCGGGCCAGACCCTGTCGTCCGCCGACCTCGCCGAACGCTTCGGCGTCTCGACCCATTCGCTCGCCAAGGTTTTAGGCACGCTTTCCGCCGCCGGCCTCGTCCAGGGCGGGAGGGGCGCCGCAGGCGGCTACCGCTTCACCGGCAACCGCCGCCGCATCACGCTCATGGACATCGTGGCGCTGTTCGAACCCGCGCCGGGCAGTCGTGCCAAGGAGGCGGGCGAGGACACGGAGATCGGCGCCGCTCTCCAGAGAGTCCTCACGGAGATCGACGAAATCGCCGAAGCGACATTGCGTTCGGTCAGTCTGGAGACGATGCTGAAGCGACCCAGCTGAGAGGCTCGCATGTTCGCGCGTCTGGTCTGTCTCGCCGTCCTGCTGCTTCCAATCCTCGCTTTTGCGCAGACGACAGGTGAAGCTCCAAAGGCCTGCGCGCCGAATGGTGCACTCAATCCCACGTATGAAAGCGAAAGCCAGAAGATCGAATGGCCACAGGAAGCGCCGCGCCTGCGGGCGGACGTGCCCAACGTCTCACGTCAGGGCGATCGGCTGCGGCTCGCGCTCGATGGCGGCTCGTCGGTCGTGCTCCAGGACTGTCCCTATGGCGACACCGGCTATCAGTATCTCTACGAGCGCTATGACGATCCCGGCCGCTTTTACGTCGTGCGCACGCCGAGGCTCGACGACTTCACCTGGACGCTGGTGATGAAGCGCACCGGCCGGCTGTTTACTGTCCAGGGCGCGCCGGTCTGGGCGTCGGACAAGACGCGATTCCTGACGGTGGCCTGCTCGCTGCAGCCGGCACGCGGCACGCTCTCGATCTTCGCGCCGTCGGGCGACGGCCTCGCGACCGAGGCAGAATTCGAATTGCCCTGCGCGACCGAGAGCTGTTCGGCGCGCTGGGATTTCGAGTCCTGGATCTCGGTCGCCTGCACGCCGCGCGACGACCCCGGCCGCAAGGGCAAGGAGTTCGTCCTGATGCGCGGCCGGGACGTCAAGTGGAACCGCTTTGGCCGCTAGGCCTTGTCCCACCCGTCGCGGGTCTGCGGCAGCTTCTTCTTGAGAAGCGCACCCGCCACGACGTTGCGCAGGACCTCGGCGGTGCCGCCGCCGATGGTGAACATGCGGACGTCGCGGGCCATGCGTTCGAGCGGCAGTTCGCGGCTATAACCGCGGGCGCCGAAGAACTGCAGGGCGTCGTTGACGATCTGGATGGCGCTCTCCGAGGTGAAGACCTTCGCCTGCGCGGCCATCAGCATGTCGGGGAAGCCGCCTTCGCCCGAACGCGCTGCGTTGTAGACGAGGGCGCGCGCGGCCTGGAGCTTGATCGACATGTCGGCCAGCTTCCATTGCAGGCCCTGGAACTCGTTGATCGGACGGCCGAACTGGTGGCGCTTTTCGGACCAGTCGAGCGCCAGCTGATAGGCGCCGTCGGCGATGCCGAGCGCCACGGTGGCGGCGCCGACGCGCTGGCTGTTGTAGGCGGTCATCAGGTCCGCAAATCCCTTCTTGAGGCCGCGCGGCGGGATCACCAGGGCCGACGGCGGCACGTCCATGTCCTCGAGATCGATCACCGCCTCGGGGATGCCCCGCAGGCCCATCGTCGGCTCGCGCTTGGTGATCTTGAGGCCCTTGGTCTAGTCGCGGATGGCGAGGAAGCCGCCGATGCCCTCGAACGTGCCCTTCTCGTCGTAGACCTTGGCGAAGATCAGGTGCAGGCGCGAGACGCCGCCGCCGGTGATCCAGTGCTTGCGGCCGTTC
>JAKFVZ010000111.1 GCA_021732965.1 Reyranella sp. | reverse complement strand
CGTCTACAACATCCAGCTAATGCTGACCGACGACCGGAAGATCTATCCTTTCGAGGTCAACCCGCGCGTTTCGACGACCTTCTGCCTGGCCGTTTCCACGGGATTCGATCCAATCGCCGCCTTCCTCGACGGCGCCAAGGGTGATGTCTTCGTGCCCGACCGGCACTATTCGCTGCAGCGATCCTGGTCGAACGAGATCACGCCGCTTTGACCGGCGGCCACGTCCAGGGCTCCACCAGGGACGAAGGCACCGGCGGCAAGGCTTCGCGGACCAGCGCGATCTCGTCAGCGGTCAGCGGCGGCTGCTCGAACAACCGAAGATTCTCGGCAAGCTGTTCCGGCCGCTCCACGCCGACAACGCAGCCCCCGATCCAGGCCTGCCCGCGCACATAGGCAACGGCCAGGTCGCGCACGCCGCGGCGCTTCAGGCGCTCGGCCACGGTCTCCAGGGATCGGGCCAGCGCAGCCGGCTCGTAGCCCGGCACATCGGGCCAGGCCGCCGTTTGGGGATTGGCCAGCAGCCCCTGCAGGAAGACGCTGCGAACATGGAAAGCCCGCCCGGCGGCATCCTTCTCCAGGGTGGCGGGCCACCGCCGGTCGAGGAGATTGTAGGGAAGCTGGACGTGCCTGAAATCGGGATGGGTCATCACCTGCGCCAGCTCTTTGGCCCCGTTGACCGACGCGCCCAGGATCCCGATTGCTCCCTTCTCGCGCCAGCGCCGCAACTCGCGCAGGACCGCGCCTCCGAAGGCGTCGGCATGATCGGGCCTGTGAAGCATGAGCACCGGCAGCCGATCGAGATGGAGATTGGCCAGGGATGTCTCCAGCGACTGCCGTACGGTCGAGGCGACGTCCGCCTCCCCCGTATCCGGCGCGAGGTCCTGCAAGGGCGAAAGCTTGGTCAGGATCCGCAGGTCTCGCACGCCATGTGCCCGCACGAACTCACCGATGCGCTGCTCGCTGAGACCGTAAGCGCGCGCCGTATCGATCTCGCGAACGCCGCTTTCGTAGGCGGCATCCAGCAGGCTGAGCGCGGCTTCGTCCGACAGATTGCCGACCGCATTGGTGCGGCCATAGGCCAGCCCGAGCTGCGCCGTCCCCAGGACGAAACCCGCCGCCACGCCCTCAGGCCTGCGGAAAGCGGGTCGCGATCTTCAGCTTGGCGATCAGATCCGGGTCCTGCAGGTAGATCTGGCTGATGCCGCCGTTGAGGGCCGCGATCTCCGGCATGGAGTCGAGCACGCCAATCACGTTGCGCAGGTCGGCCACCTGTTTTCGGCGCTCCAGTTCGGCATAGAGCGCCTCGTACATCTTCAGGTCCTCGGGATAGTCGAGCGTCAGCCGGTAATTCGTCCGCACGAGATCGGCCGGCAGATCGACCCAATGGATCTTGAAGTGCTCGGGATTGTTCTCGACGTACTGGTTCATGTACTCGGAATAGACCGCGCCGCCGCTCAGCCGGTCGATACGACGCAGCGCCTCGACGTTGAATATCTGCGGCGCGGATCCCGGCGCTTCGGCTCGCACACGGGTAAAGTCGGCGCCTGACGCGAAGTGCTCTTCGAGCAGGATCTTCGTGATCTCCGGCGACATAGTGAGGCAATCGGCGGTCGCCCGGACCACCACGTCGATATCGTAGGCGTCGCAGGCGCCAAGATAGCGCCGGATCACATCGTCCGGCTCGCCCTTCCAGAACTTCGCCCGGCCGCCCAGCGTATGCTTTTCCAGCACGCTGTCCTCGTCGGTCGTCGACGTGGCGAGCACGACGGTGCGGACATGCGGGAACCGCAGACAATTCTCCAGTGTGCGCTCGACGCTCGGCACGCCATGCACCGCCAGGGTTGCCTTCTTCGGCAGGCGCGTCGACTTCATCCGGCCGGCCACGACTGCCGCGATGTGCGCGCCGCGGAAATCCTCCCGCACGACCGGTGCTTTCGCCGCAAGCGGTCGCGCCAGAATGTGGAACGACCGCTGCAGGCCTTCGATCTCGGCCATCGTGAGGCCGGGCCGATCGGTGCGCCGGTACAGCAGGTCCTCGTGCGCCACGAGCTGCCCCTTCGCGAGACCGCTCCGCACGATCGGACGCTGGACGGTCTTTTCGAGATAGGCGGCTTCGGCGGCCGCGATGAAGCGATCGTCGAAGCTGCGCGCCATCAGCGTGAGGTCGCGGCCGAGTTCGGCCACTTCCGCGGGCTCCAGCGCGGCGGATCCGTCGAGGGGCGCCGTGGCGCGCTCGATGCAGACGTGCTTCTCGATGATCGTGCAGCCCAGGGCTGCCGCGATGAGCGGCAGGCGGCGGGCAAACGGATCGTTCGCGTCGACATGGTCGGCGAGCGCAATCTCGAGATCGGGGAAGGCCGCGCGCAGGACCGGAATCTTGTTCAGGAGCGCATCCTCGACCGCGGTGGGATAGGCCTGGAAGCCGACCTGCAGGGCAATCCGGCCCGGCCGAAGCACGCGGAAGCGACGGACCGCTTCCGAGATCCGGCCGACTTCGTAACCCGCGATGTTCAGGGTGAGCGTCTTGTCCGAAAGATCGAGGGCCGCCAGCGCGGTGAGAACCTCGTGATTTTCAAGGATCGACGACTGAAGCTTGATGCCGTCGACCTTGTCCAAATTCTCGGACAGAACACGGATGCAGCTTAGATCGGCGCCCTCGAGCCAAACCGAGCCAATCGCCTTCCTGGCGCAGAGGATGATCTCCGCCCAGCGCGCCGCCGAAATCTCGAGTTTCTGGTAGGTCCCGTAATAGGAGAAATCGGGAAGCGCGAGCGTTTCCGCCGAGATGGGGTGAAACTTGATCGCCTGTCTCGCGTAGGTCTGCTTGCCCAGCGCATCGACCAGGGCGATCAGGCTGTCCGGATCTCCGCCATGCACGTTGGCCGTTTCATAGACGAGCAATGGTGCTTTCACGGTAGGTGTCCCCGTTGCGGATCAGGCCGCGCGCTTCACGAGTCCGGCCAGGGCGTCGACCACACGCTGCACGTCGGTGTCCTGCAGCCCCGGATACAGCGGCAGCGAGAGGCAACGACGATAGTAGGCGGCAGCGCCGGGCAGATCGAGCTTGCCGTAGCGTTCGACATAGTAGGGCTGCCAGTGCACCGGCACGTAGTGGACCTGGCTGCCGATGTTCTTTTCGCGCAGCGTTGCCATCACGTCGGCGCGGCCGAGGCCCAGGCGCTCGAAATCGAACAGACCGACGTAGAGGTGCCAGCCAACCCGCGAACCCGACGCCTCCGAACGCGAGAGCGGCTTGATGTACGGCGACAGGGGGACGAGGCTGCGATCGTAGAGATCTACGATCTCCTCGCGCCGCTCGATGAACTGGTCGATGCGCTTGAGCTGCGACAGGCCGAGCGCGCTCTGCAGATCAGTGAGCCGGTAGTTGAAGCCGATGTCCGGCATTTCATAGTACCAGGGGTTCGGCTTGCCATCGGGCGAGAAGGCTTCGTCCCTGTTCCGGAAGAGCTGCGGTTCGCGCACCATGCCGTGGCTGCGGAAGCGGCGCAGCCGGTCACCCAGTTCGTCGTCGCTGGTCGTGACGGCTCCGCCCTCGCCCGTGGCGATCGTCTTGACCGGGTGGAAGGAGAAGACCGTCATGTCGACGCCCGATCCCGAGCCGACCGTCACCTCGCCGTCACCGCGACGCATCTTCGTGCCCAGCGCATGACAGGCGTCTTCGACGACCATGAGGCCGGCAGCCCGTGCAGCGTCACGCACGTCCGCCGGATGTCCCGCGAGATGAACCGGGAAAACGGCCCGGGGGCGCAGTCCCTGTGCCTTGGCGCGTGCCAGGGCGTCCTCGAGATGCTGCGGCTCCATCAGCGCCGTGTCGGGATTCACATCCGCGAACACGACCTCGGCGCCGACATAGCGGACGGCGTTGGCCGTCGCGAGGAACGTGATCGACGGAACGATCACGGCATCTTTCGGCTGGAGGTCAAGCGCGGCTGCGGCGATGTGCAGGCCGGTCGTGCCGTTGGAGCAGGCAACCGCATGCGTGGCGCCGGTGAGCGTCGCGAGTTCCTTCTCGAACGCATCGACGGTCGGTCCCTGCGTCAGCCAATCGCCGCGCAACACCGCGACGACGGCCTCGATGTCCTCATCGCTGATCGACTGCAGTCCGTAGGAAAGGAACGGGCCGGAGCCCCCGTCGGTCACTTGAGGTCT
>JAKFVZ010000783.1 GCA_021732965.1 Reyranella sp. | reverse complement strand
TTGGCCGTGGAGTCGGCTTCGAGGAAGAACGTGTCGAGCTTCGGGTCGGGCGGTGCGCCCGCCAGCTTGCGCATCAGCGGCACGTCCACCTGGAACCAGACATTCTTGTCGGGGACGTTCTCGGGCTCGAAGCGCGCCCGGATCTGAGAGCGGCGTACGATACCGGTCACCTCGACGCGCCCCGTCGTCCTGGTGATGGCCTGCGTCGCGGCAGCACGGTCGGGCACCCAACCGCGATCGAACAGAATCACACGCCCGTCGTCGGTCTTGAGGGGCACGATCACCTGCAGCCCGACCTTGTTCTTCAGGCTTCGCGCGGCGAGAAAGAATTCGTGGCCGTGCTCGAACGTGCCCGCGACCTTCACGCGTCCATACTCATGGCGCAGCGGCGTGCCGTCCAGAAGCTGGTCGAGCGTCATCGCAGGCGCGGCCTGGTTGGCGGCGATGCGATCGATGATGTCGCGCTTCCATTCGCGACGCTCCATCTGCCACAGGCCGAGGCCCAGCGAGAGCACCAGGATCGGCAGCGAGACGAGCGTGGGCCAGAACGCGGGCCTCAACCGGATCATCGTATCTCCTCCAACCGTCGAGTTCGCCTAATCATGGAGTTCGGTCGTGCGGTGGGCGAACTGCTGGGCGACCAGCAGCGCCTTCAGGAAACGCAGCATCCACACCGCCAGCGCGAAGGTGAGCGGCAGCCAGATCAGGACATGCATCCACCAGGGCGGCTCGTAGCGGAACTCCACCCAGAAGACGAGCATCATGATGATGGCGCCCAGTCCCAGGATGACGAAGACCGCGGGCCCATCGCCGGCATCGTTGCCGCGCAGGTCGAGGTCACAAACGGCACAGCGATCCACGACGTTCAGCAGGCCGCCGAACAGCCTGCCCTTGCCGCAGCGCGGGCAGGCGCCTCGCAGGGCGACGTCGAACGGCGATTGGCGTGGCCAGTCTGACAAGTGCCTCTCCCAAATGCGAACCGCCGGGGAGCACCCGGCGGTTCCAAGATAGTCCGTAGTCCCGCGTCAGTGCAGGGCGATCGGCGCCTTTCCGGCGCCCCACCAGTAGATGCAGAAGAACAGGAACAGCCAGACCACGTCGACGAAATGCCAGTACCAGGCAGCGGCTTCGAAGCCGAAATGCTGCTTGGGCTTGAACTGGCCCTTCGAGGCGCGGATCAGGCAGACGATCAAGAAGATCGTGCCGACCAGGACGTGGAAGCCATGGAAGCCCGTCGCCATGAAGAAGGTCGACGTATAGATGTCCTGGCTGAACGTGAACGGCGCGTGGATGTACTCGTAGGCCTGGACGCCCGTGAAGATCATGCCCAGGAGGACGGTGCACAGCAGGCCGCGGACGGCGTCCTTCTGATTGCCCTCGATGATCGCGTGATGCGCCCAGGTCGCGGTGGTGCCCGACAGCAGCAGGATCAGCGTGTTCATCAGCGGCAGGTCGAACGGCGCGATGATGCTGATGCCCTTCGGCGGCCAGATACCGCCGGTCGCTTCCGCGCGGACCGGCATGTTGGGCGCGCCGGGATAGAGCGCGGCGTCGAAGAACGCCCAGAAGAACGCCGCGAAGAACAGCACTTCCGAGGCGATGAACAGGATCATGCCGTAGCGCAGGCCGAGCTGGACCACGGCGGTGTGATAGACGCGCGACTCGGCGATGACGTCGCTCCACCACCAGTACATGACGCCCAGCACCAGCAGCAGGCCGGGGGCAAGCGCCCACCAGTGCACCGACTTCATGACGGTCTCGATGCCCGATCCCAGCATGCCCGGATGCAGCGCGAGCCCGAAGCCGAGCGCCAGGATCAGGGCGGCGAGCGAGCCCAGGGCCGGCCACGGGCTGGGGTCGACCAGATGATAGGGATGCTTGGGAGTACCGCCGGCCATGTTCATCCACCCTTTCCGATATCGTTGCCCGGCACGCCGCCGAGCAAGGTCCTGGCCCGTTCCGTCTTCGCCTCGAAGAATGTGTACGAGAGCGTGATGGTCCGGATGTTGTCGTAGCGCCGATCCTTGTCCAACTCGGGATCGACGAAGAAGATCACGGGCATGTCCACGGACTGCCCTGGCAGCAGCAACTGCTCAGTGAAGCAGAAGCACTGGAGCTTGTTGAACCACCCGCCGGCCGTTTCGGGCGTGACGTTGTAGGTCGAGGTGCCGACGGCCGCGCGCTGCGAGAGATTGGTCACGCGGTAGTAGGCGAGATACTCCTCGCCCAGCCGGACCTTCACCTCGCGCTGCAGCGGCTGGAACTTCCAGGGCAGCGCCGTGTCGACGTTGGAATCGAAGCGCACGTTGACCGTGCGATCGAGGATCGGCCGGTCGCCGGTTTGCGCCACGACCGGCGTGCCGCCGAAGCCCGTGGTGCGGCAGAACAGGTCGTAGAGCGGCGCCGAGGCATAGGCGAAGGCGCCCATGCCGGCCGTCGTGAGGAAGAGCCGGCGCGCGACCTTCTTGTTCTTGGCGGCGATGTCGGCCTTCCGGTCGCTCATCCGTAGCCGCCCATGCGCACGATCGTGAGCGCAAAGAACATGACCGCGAGAACGATCAGGAAGCCCGCGATGAACAGGTTCTTGCCCCGCTGGCGGCGGTGCATGTCGGTATCGCCCGGTCGACGGTCCTGTGCCATGGCCGCGCTCATCCCGCGATCCGGCTCACGACCAGATCGACCGGCAGCGCCGCGAACAGAGCCGCGAGATAGATCAGCGAATAGCGGAACATTTTCCGCGCAGTACCGAAGCCGGTCTCGTCGTCGGCGGTGCGCCACACGGCGATCGCGTGACCGATGAAGCCGAGGCTGAGCGCCAGGGCAACCGTGCCGTAGACCCAGCCGACCGCGCCCAGCAGCGTCGGCGCGATGGCGACGGGCAGGAGCAGCAGCGTGTAGATCACCATCTGGCGCTTGGTCTCGCGCGGACCCGCGACCACCGGCAGCATCGGCACGCCGGCACGGCGATAGTCCTCGCTGCGATAGAGCGCGAGTGCCCAGAAATGCGGCGGCGTCCAGAGGAAGACGAGCAGGAAGAGCGCGATGCCGACGGAGGAGACATCGCCGGTCGCGGCGGCCCAGCCGATCATCGGCGGGAAGGCGCCGGCGGCGCCGCCGATCACGATGTTCTGCGGCGTCCGGCGCTTCAGCCAGATCGTGTAGATGAAGACATAGAACAGGATCGCCACGGCCAGCAGGGCGGCAGCCACGAGGTTCGTCGACACCGCCATCAGCAGCACCGAGAAGAACGACAGAAGCACGCCGAGGCCCAGCGCATCGTCGGGCGCCACGCGGCCGGCCGGCAGCGGGCGGTTGCGCGTGCGGGCCATCAGGGCATCGAGATCGCGCTCGTACCACATGTTGATGCAGCCGGCCGCGCCGGAGCCAAGCGCGATCGCGATCACCGCCAGCAACGTCTTGAACGGATGGACGTGCACCGGCGCGATCACCACGCCGATCCAGCCGGTGAAGACCACCAGCGACATCACGCGCGGCTTCAGCAGGTCGATGTAATCGCGCACGCGCGCAGGCGCGACATCGCCGTCGATCCTGCCTGTCAGTGTATGCGCGGTGTCGCTCATGTGCCTTTCAAGGCGAAGGCGCCTTCTTGGGGCGCCTCCGCTCCGTTCCTAGTGGTGCGCCGTCGGCGAGATGTGCGGCAGTTCCTCGAACGTATGGAACGGCGGCGGCGAGTCGACCGTCCATTCCAGCGTCGTGGCGCCCTCGCCCCAGTAGTTCGCCCCGACCTTGCGGCCGTAAAGCAGGGTGCCGAACACCACGAAGATCAGCCAGAAGATGGTCGCGCCGAACGACAGGAACGCACCGATCGACGACAGGTAGTTCCAGTGCGCCATCGCGTCGGGATAGTCGACGTAGTGGCGCGGCATCCCGGCCAGACCCGAGAAGTGCATCGGGAAGAACGTCAGGTTCACGGCGACGAAGGTCACCCAGAAGTGGATCTGGGCCGCCCACTCCGGATACTGCCGGCCCGACATCTTGCCGATCCAGTAGTAGAAGCCGGCGAACATGCCGAACACAGCACCCAGCGACAGCACGTAGTGGAAGTGCGCGATCACGTAGTAGGTGTTGTGCAGCGAATAGTCGACGCCGGCATTGGCCAGCACCACGCCGGTGACGCCGCCGACGGTGAACAGGAAGATGAAGCCGATCGCCCAC
>JAKFVZ010000456.1 GCA_021732965.1 Reyranella sp. | reverse complement strand
CTCACCGGTCTCGGGATCCTTGGCCGGCGTCAGGTAGAGATCGGGCTGAACCGTATGGATCGGCTCGAACTCGAAGGCGAGGCCGGGGCGCTGGTCGAGCGTGCGCAGCTCGGCCAGCATGTCGCGCAGATCCTCGTCGTCGACGCCGCAGCGGCGGCGCAGCTGGCCGAGTTCGCCGGCGGCGACGAGTTCGAGATTGTCGAGTAGTGCCTTCATCGCCGGATCGAGCCGGTTGCGCTCGGCGAGCTGGGCGCCCAGGCATTCGGCGACGGTGCGCGAGAAGAGACCGGCCGGCTCCATCTGACGCAGCCGCGCCCAGATCTTCTCGACCAGCGCGATGTCGGTCGCGGCGCCCTCGGCAACGGCGGCCGCCTCGAGACGGCAATAGCCGGCCTCGTCGAGCCCTTCGGCGATCTTCATCGCGATGCGGCGCTCGGCCGGGTCCTCGAACATGAGTTCGAGCTGTTCCAGCACATGGACGGCCATCGACCGCGGACGCTCGGCCACGAAGTCGAGGGCGTCGGGCGTATCCTCGCGCTGGCCGGTACGGCTGGCGGCAGCATCGCCGCCCCGGTCGGCATGCTCGCGGGTCCAGCGATCGTCGGCGTCCGCCAGGGCCGGTGCCGCGGCCTGCAGGGCTTCGGCGGTATCGCGGGGCGCTTCGACGGGAGGCGCCTCGTATTCGCCGGCCGCACCGTCTTCCGCGGAGCCCTCGGAGAGCAGCGGGTTCTTTTCCAGCTCCTGCTGGATGAACGCCGCGAGTTCAAGGTGCGAGAACTGCAGCAGCTTGATGGCCTGCTGAAGCTGGGGCGTCATCGCCAGTGTCTGGCGGGACGCAAGAATGAGACTAGGACCGATACGCATGTCACCCCACCCCGAAGGTCGTTGGACCTCCCCGATGAGCAGTGTTATGCAAGAACCATGCCAATGTCAGCATGGCTCGTAGGGTCAGTGCGCGAAAATGTCCGCTTCGGGCCAGCCGGCGACGTCCAGACGCGCGCGGGTGGGCAAGAACCGGAAGGCGGCTTCCGCCAGCTCGCGGCGGCCTTCCCGCTCCAGGAGAGCGTCCAGCTTGGCTTTCAGCGCGTGCAAATGCAGCACGTCGGAAGCAGCGTAGGCAAGCTGCTCGTCGGTCAGGCTATCGGCGCCCCAGTCGGAGGTCTGCTGCTGCTTGGACAGGTCGACGCCCAGCAGCTCCCGACACAGGTCCTTGAGACCGAAACGATCGGTGAAGGTGCGCACCAGCTTGGCGGCGATCTTGGTGCAGTAGACCGGCTCGCAGCGTACGCCCAGCGAATGCTCAAGCACGGCGATGTCGAAACGGCCGAAATGAAAGAGCTTCAGCACCTTCGGATCGGCGATCAGCGCCGCCAGCCGCGGCGCCTTGGCCGCGCCCTTGGGCGCCCCGCGCGGGATCTGGACCAGATGGGCGTTGCCGTCGCCGCCCGAGAGCTGGACCAGGCAGAGCCGGTCGCGATGGGGGTTGAGACCCATGGTCTCGGTATCGATGGCCACGACGGACCCAAACGAAACGTCCGCGGGAAGATCGCCGCGGTGAAGGCTGATCGCCATTAGAGGGTGCTCCGACTGACCTGCATGGTGCCCAGGAGAAGACTCGAACTTCCACGCCTCGCGGCGCTAGTACCTGAAACTAGTGCGTCTACCAATTCCGCCACCTGGGCACGGCATGCGGTCTAGTGCGGGCGCTGAGTTAGGGCCGTGCCGCGCCGATGTCAACCGCGCTGGATGGCGGCGCGACACGGAGACGGCGCGCTTCGCCCCTTGCACCGTCATGGCTTTGGGCTATAGGCAGCTTCCATGAACATCAAGCAGGTCACGGTCTTTGGCGGCAGCGGCTTCGTCGGCCGCGCCATTGTGCGGGCACTCGCGCAGAAGGGCTACCAGGTCCGCGTGGCCTGCCGGCGTATCGAGCTGGCGGAACGGATCAAGACGGCGGGCGATGTCGGCCAGATCACGCTCATGCGCACCAACCTGCGCAATCCCGCCTCGGTGAAGGCCGCCATCACCGGCAGCCAGGCGGTGGTGAACGCCTCCGGCATCCCCTTCCAGCGCGGCCGGCAGAGCTACCAGACCGTCCATGTCGAGGGCAGCCGCGCCATCGCCGACGCCGCGAAGGCCGCCGGCGTGAAGCGCCTGGTCCACATGTCGGGCATGGGTGCCGATCAGCGCAATTCCACCAACAAGTACATCCGCTCCAAGGTCGACGCCGAGGATGCGATCGTCGCCGGCTTCACCGACGCCACGATCCTGCGGCCCAGCGTGGTCTTCGGGCCCGAGGACGCGATGTTCAACCGCATGGCCCAGATCGCGGCCAAGGCGCCGTTCGTGCCCGTGGTCGGCAGCGGATCGGCCAAGGTCCAGCCGGTCTATGTCGGCGATGTCGGCAGCGCCGTCGTTTCCGTGCTGGCGCGACCCGACACCGCCAAGACGGTGTTCGAGCTGGGCGGCCCGCACGTCTACACCTATCGCGAGATCGCGGCCCTGGTGCTGCGCGAAATCGATCGCAACAAGCGGATCGTCGGCGTGCCGGCCGGCCTGATGCGGGTGGCGGGCTTCTTCGCGGAATTCCTGCCGGTCCCGCCCCTGACACACGACCAGGTGGATCTGCTGATCACCGACAACATCGCCCGCCCCGGCGCGCCCGGCCTGGCCGCCCTCGGCATCGAGCCGACCGCCGCCGAGGCCATCCTGCCGATGTACCTCGACCGCTATCGCGTCGGCGGCCGCTACAACCTCCAGGCCCCGGCCTAGCCACGCCAAATCACGGAGTCACAGACGGCGCTTATGCTTGTCTGAATCCTATAGTCCTACATCGGTATCATATTCTGATAGGTCGAATCGCATCGCGGCGTGTAAAATAGAAACGAGCAGCGCTCCCGTTTAAATTAGGTCAGTATAGTTGACTATCGTCCGTTGCCGTGGTTAAACACGCCAACGAAGCAGCAAAGGCGCGATCGGCGCGCTTCTTGCGTAATAAAATTTCACAAAATATTCCGAGGAGGCCGGGGATGGCCGAGAGGATGCTGAAGTTCGTCGGAACGCCGCAAGCCATGCCCGACAAGCGGCCGGCTGCCGAGCGCCGTCGCGACTTCGACGAGATCTACCAGAGCTATGCCCAGCAGAAGGCAGCCGAACAGGCCTCGCGCTGCTCGCAGTGCGGTGTGCCCTTCTGTCAGATCCATTGCCCGCTGCACAACAACATCCCCGACTGGCTGAAGCTCACGGCCGAGGGCCGGCTCGACGAGGCCTACGAGCTGTCCTCCGCGACCAACAACTTCCCGGAGATCTGCGGCCGCATCTGCCCGCAGGACCGGCTGTGCGAGGGCAACTGCGTCATCGAGAAGGGCTTCGAAGCGGTCACCATCGGTTCGGTCGAGAAGTACATCACCGACACGGCGTGGGAGCGCGGCTGGGTGAAGCCGATCCAGCCGCGGCGCGAGCGGCCTGAGAGCGTCGGCATCGTCGGCGCCGGCCCCGCCGGCCTGGCGGCCGCCGAGCAGCTTCGCCGCAAGGGCTACCAGGTCGCGATCTACGATCGCTACGACCGGGTCGGCGGCCTGCTGATCTACGGCATCCCGAACTTCAAGCTGGAGAAGGAGATCGTGCAGCGCCGCGAGACGCTGCTGCGCGACTCCAAGGTCACCTTCCACCTGAACTGCGAAGTCGGCCGCGACGTCACGCTGGAGGAATTGCGCGCGCGCCACGGCGCGGTGCTGATCGCCACCGGCGTCTACAAGGCGCGCGACATCGCCGCTCCCGGCGTCGGCCTCGCAGGCATCGCGCCGGCGCTCGACTATCTCACCGCCTCGAACCGCCAGGGGCTTGGCGACACGGTGCCTGCGTTCGAGTCGGGCGTGCTGAACGCCGCCGGCAAGAACGTCGTGGTGATCGGCGGCGGCGACACGGCGATGGATTGCGTGCGCACGGCCGTGCGCCAAGGCGCCAAGTCGGTGAAGTGCCTCTATCGCCGCGACCGCGCCAACATGCCGGGGTCGCAGCGCGAGGTGAAGCACGCCGAGGAGGAAGGCGTCGAGTTCGTGTGGCTGGCCGCACCGCAGGCCTTCCTCGGCAACGACAAGGTGAGCCACGTCCGCACCGCGCGCATCCATCTAGGCATGCCCGACGCCTCGGGCCGCCAGACGCCGCAGGAGATTCCCAACAGCCACGTCAACATCT
>JAKFVZ010000637.1 GCA_021732965.1 Reyranella sp. | reverse complement strand
GCCTTGGCCCGCGTGGTCGATGTCATTGGGCGGCGATGATCCCGGTTCCGTCGAACGTGCGGGTGTGGTTGTCGGTCGGCCGGACCGACATGCGCCGGGGGATGACGGGGCTGGCGCTTCAGGTTCAGGAGGCGCTGGGCCGGGACCCGCACGCTGGCGATTTGTACGTCTTCAGAGGCGCCAGGGGCGATCTGATCAAGATCCTTTGGCACGACGGCCTGGGCATGTCGCTCTATGCGAAGCGGCTGGAGAAGGGCCGCTTTATCTGGCCGTCGCCGGCCGACGGCGTGGTCGCAATCTCGGCGTCGCAGCTGGCCTATATGCTCGACGGTATCGACTGGCGGAACCCGCGGCACAGCTGGCGGCCAAGCAGCGCCGGATAAGGTCGGGACGCTTCATTTTTTAGGAGTCAGCGGGTGGGATTCATGATTCACTTCTTGTCGTGGACGCCGCTCTTGCCGACCTGCCGGACGATATCAACGCGCTGAAAGCGGCGCTGACGATCGAGCGCGCGAAGACGCGGGACGTGGCCGCGGAACTGGCGGTGGCGCGCGCGAAGGCGTCCGAAGATCTGGCCTTGATCGCCCATCAAAAGTTGCGGATCGCCAAGCTGGAGCGGCAGATCTACGGCCCTCGCTCCGAACGGTCGCAACGGCTCATCGACCAGTTGGCGCTGCAGTTCGAGGAGCTGGAAGCGAGTGCCACCGAGGATGAGCTGGCTGCGGAAATTGCCGTGGCCAAGGCCACGGTTGTGGCAGGGTTCACCCGCAAGCGCCCCGAACGGAACACCTTCCCCGATCACCTGCCGCGCGAGCGTGTGGTGATCGATCCACCGACGGCATGCGACTGCTGTGGCGGAACCCGACTGCGCAAGCTGGGCGAGGATGTAACCCGGACTCTGGAAGCGGTCCCCCGCCAATGGAAGGTGATCGAAACCGTGCGGGAGAAGTTCACCTGCCGGGATTGCGAGAAGGTCAGCCAGGCGCCGGCCCCCTTCCACGTGATCCCCAGGGGATGGGCCGGCGCCAACCTGCTGGCGATGATCCTGTTCGAGAAGTTCGGCCAGCATCAGCCCTTGAACCGACAGGCCGAGCGCTATGCCCTGGAAGGCGTACCGGTCAGCCTCTCGACCATGGCCGACGCCGTGGGGTCGGGCTGCGCGGCACTCGACCCGGTTCTGAGGCGGATTGAAGCGCATGTCATGGCGGCTGAACGCCTGCACGGCGATGACACCACCGTGCCGGTTCTGGCCAAAGGCAAGACCGATACTGGACGATGTTGGGTCTACGTCCGCGATGACAGGCCGTTCGGTGGGGCATCGCCGCCGGCGGCGATGTTCTATTACTCCCGCGACCGCAAGGGCGAGCATCCCCAAACCCATCTGGCCGGATATGCCGGGCTGTTCCAGGCCGACGCCTTCGATGGGTATCGCCAGCTCTATCTGCCTGAGCGAAGTCCCGGGCGGATCCTGGAAGCAGGGTGCTGGGTTCACGCCAGGCGCCCGTTCTTCGCCATGGCCGATCTTGAGGAGAACGCCCGGCGGCAGGCTGCGGGCAAGAAGACGATCGCCCTCTCTCCCATAGCGATCGAGGTCGTGCGCCGCATCGACGCCCTGTTCGAGATCGAGCGACCGATCAACGGCAAGAATGCGCTGGAGCGCCGGACAGTTCGCCGGGAGCAGAGCAAGCCGCTTGTCGATGCGCTTGCGGTCTACATGCGCGAACAGCGCGCCAAGCTCTCCCGCGGCCACGACCTCGCCAGGGCCATCGATTATATCCTCAAGCGCTGGGCAGCCTTCACCCTGTTCCTGGATGACGGGCGGGTGTGCTTGTCGAACAATGCAGCCGAGCGCGCGCTGCGCGGCATCGCTCTTGGAAGAAAATCATGGATGTTCTGCGGGTCAGACCGGGGAGGTCAACGCGCTGCCGCCATGTACAGCCTCATCGTCACGGCCAAGATGAACGACGTCGATCCTCAGGCCTGGCTCGCCGACGTTCTGGCCAGGATCGCCACGCATCCAGCTCATCGGATCGACGACTTGCTGCCCTGGAACTGGATGCCCAAAGCATCCGCCATCGCTGCCGCGGCGGCCTGACATTGACCCCGGTCAACAAGGTCCACCATGTCCATACCATCGCCCGCGTGTACGCACACGAGGAGGGCCGCATGACTGAAGCCTTCGCGCGAGGGCCGCTGGCGCGATGATGGGGCGCGTGAAGGTCAGGCGGCCTTCTGATCTGCGGGCTTTTCGGCTGCGCGCAGGAGCCGCCACTGCCACGGCAGCAGCTCGTGGAGACGCGAGACGGGCAGATCGGCGATCCGGGCCAGGACGTCGGCGAGCCAGGCTTTTGGATCGACATCGTTGAGGCGAGCCGTGGCGATGAGGGTGAGGATGACGGCGGCGCGGTCGGCGCCGCGCTGGCTGCCGGCGAAGGTCCAGTTGCGCCGCCCCAGAGCGATGCCCCGTAGCGCTCTTTCGGCCGCGTTGTTGCTGAGGCAGATCCTGCCGTCGTCGAGGAAGCGGGCGAAGTCGGCCCAGCGCCTGAGCATGTAGTTGATCGGCTTCAGGACCTCGGCGGAGCGCGAGAGGGTTTCGCGCTCGCGCAGCAACCAGTCATGCATGTCCTCGAGAAGCGGCCTGCTCTTCTCCTGCCGCACTGCCCGCCGCTCCTCGGCACTGCGCCCGTTGATCGCGCGCTCGATCTCGAACAGCGCGTCGAGGCGTTTCACCGCCGCCAGGGCAACCGGGGAGACTGGCTTTCCCCTCACGCCGTCGCGGGCCTTCTTCGCGATGTCGGCCAGCTCGAAGAAGCCGCGCCGGGCATGGGCGAAGCAAAAGGCCGGCGTGATCGGCTGTTCCTTCCGCTGCGGGTCGAACAGCGGCTCGAAGCCATTGTAACAGTCGCACTGAAGGATGCCGGCGAACCCGGCCAGATGCTTTTGAGGGTGCTCGCCGCGTCGGTCGCCCGAGGCGTAATAGACCACCGCCGGCGGCGCAGGTCCGGCGAAGGGGCCATCATCGCGAACATACGTCCAGATCCGCCCGGTCGCGCATTTGCCCTTCGCCAGGATCGGGACCGTCGTGTCGTCGCCATGCAGGCGCTCGGCCGCCAGCACATGGGCCTCGATCAGATCGAAGACTGGCCTCAGGGCGAAGCTGCCGTGGCCGACCTGGTCGGCCAGCGTCGATAGCGGCAGATCGATCCCCTCGGCCTTGAAGCGCGCGCTCTGACGGTTGAGCGGAGCGTGCATGCCGAACTTGTCGAAGAGGATCGTCGCCAGCAATTGCGGGCCGATGAAGCCGCGCGGTGTCGCATGGAACGGCGCCGGTGGCTGGCTGACCTTCCCGCAATCCCGGCAGCTGAACTTCTCGCGCACCGTTTCGATCAGTTTGAAGCGGCGCGGGATTTCCTCCAGCGTCTGCGTCACGTCCTCGCCCAGCTTCGACAGCCGCGATCCCCCGCAGCACGCGCAGGCAGAGGGTGGATCGATGATGATCCGCTCGCGCTCGATGTCCTCCGGCCAGGGCTTGCGCACCGGCCGCTTGCGCGTGAAGGCGCGCACC
This sequence comes from Reyranella sp., assembly GCA_021732965.1. Lineage (GTDB taxonomy): Bacteria > Pseudomonadota > Alphaproteobacteria > Reyranellales > Reyranellaceae > Reyranella. The sequence goes on along the minus strand of JAKFVZ010000637.1, from coordinate 634 downwards.
GTCCCGCTCTTCGTCGCCGCGGCGGCGGCGGCAAGCTCGTCCTCGCTCGCCGCGGTCACGAGTTCGTCGAGCTGAAGTTCCATCTGCTCGATCAGCCGCGCCGTGCGTTCGGAACGCTGGCCGTATTTCTCGCGCTTCAGCTTCTCGATCATCAGCTGCAGATGCGCGATCAACGCCTCGGTGTCCGAGAGTTTTGCCTGCGCGCTGGCGGCCACGGCTTCGGCCTGCAACCGCGCCTCGCGTTCGGACCGTAGCGCCGCAAGGGCACTCGCGAGATCGCAAGGAAGATCGTCCGGCTTCATCATCACGAAGCCAGTGAATCAGATTTTTCCTGCGATTTCAAAAGCTAAATGCTAGCCGACCCGCATCGGACGCCAGGTTTCCCGGGGTGCGCGCCAGTCGATTCCCGACAAAAGATAGCCAAGCTGCGCCGTCGAGATCGTCACTGCCCCATCCGCCGGGCTCGGCCACAAAAACCGCCCCCGCTCCAGCCGTTTTGTGAACAGGCAGGCCCCTTGGCCGTCATGCCAGATCACCTTCAAAAGATCGCCGCGGCGCCCTCGGAAACAGAACAGATGCCCGCTCAGCGGATCACGGCGAAGCACTTCCTGAACCTGCAGCGACAGGCCCGGAA
>JAKFVZ010000421.1 GCA_021732965.1 Reyranella sp. | reverse complement strand
TACCACTGGAATGGAGACTGGAAGTTCTTCGACACGCTCGGCCCCGCGCCCACGCCGGCCACCAAATTCAAGGTGCTGGCGCTGGTCAGCGGCGCGGTGAACCGTCCCCGTCTCACCGGCCCGGAACTGGCGGCGGAACTCGAGCAGCAGATCCTGCAGGCGATGGCCCTCGGATACGACGTGGTCGCGGCCGACGTCTGGAACTGGAGCCGCGACAGGATGGAATCGGCCCTGTCGACGGTCGCGGACAGAAGCAAATCGGATGCCCTGTACGACATGCTTCACACGAGATTCACCGGGACGCCGGTCTATGTCGATCCCGTGGCCGGCCCTTTCGTGCGGCTGACGCCGGTCGCACCGCGCCGGTAGCATTTCCCGCGCGCGCCACCGCCCTTGGCACCTCTACCCGCCGTGTGGCAGAAACCGTAAATCTTGGGAAAACAGACACTTACGATGATCGCCGGGCGACCTGATCCCACTCCCCCCTGGTGGTCGGAGCGGACCTGCGTCGTCGATCTCGCCATGCTCTTTCTCGCGTCGCTGGCCGGGCTCCTCTGGCTGGTCGGCTGGATGGACAATCCGCAGGCCCTCACCAGCAACGGCCTCTTCAAGGCGATGACGGTTCGCGACTGGCTGACCGACAATGTCAAGGTGTATCTTGACCGGTCAAATTTCCACTATTACCCGTTCGTCGCCGTCTTATGTCACCTGCTCGACCTGGTCGGCATCCAGACCGGCGATCCGCGCCGGCAGATCGCCCTCATCAACTGCCTCTTCGGCGCGATCAGCCTCTGCATCGTCTACCTGCTGGTCCGCACCGTCAGCGGCCGCCGCGACGTGGCCTGGGCGGCGGCCGCCTTTCACCTGGGCGGGGCCTTCTTCCTCAATCTGTCAATCAGCAACGAAGACATCATCCCGTCCTACACGTTTCTGCTCGGCTCGCTGGCCCTCGCCGCCGTCTGGTTCGTCAATCCGACTCCCGGGCGCGTGGCCATCATAGCCGTCGTTTTCGCCCTGTCCTGGCTGTTCGAGTGGCGGCTGATGTTCCCGACGCTTCCGGCCCTGCTGATCGGCGTCACGCTCGCTCCGGGGACGCTCTGGAAGAGGTTCCTGCGCATCGTGCTCTTCCTGGCCGCGATGGTCGGCACCGCGGAGATCGCGATGCAGCTCTGGGGACCGCAAGACGGCAACGCGGGAACGGTGCGGGACCTCCTCTGGACCGGCAAGGCCGTCGAGTCCGGCTGGGCCGGCTTTGCCATGCGCAAGGTCGTTTTCCTTTGGGTCGGCATCACCGAGTATCTCCTGGGCGGCGCGAACATGGGGGATGCCTCGTACCTGAGCGTCATCCAGACCGAAGTCCTGACGGCCACCGTTCTCATCGCCGCGATCGCCGTCGCCTGGCTGGCCCTGATCTGGCGCGACGCCGGATCGCTGAGCCCGCGGGTCCTGGCAGCACTCTTCGGCGTGAATTTCCTGGCGGGCGAGGTCTTCAACTTCTACTCGCAGCCCCAGGACCCGCAGATGCAGATCAACGTCATGATCTGGCTGACGGTGGCCTGGGCGACCATCGTCGCGGCCGCCACCCGCCGCTACGGTCCGGCGATGCCGAAGATCGCCCTCGCGCTGGCCATCGCCCTGCTGTCCTACAACGTCTACAGGATGGCGCCGGCGCGAGGCACGGACGGCCTGTGGCGCAACGCCCTGCAGCGTATCGAAAGCCAGGCCGATCCGACCCGGACCGTGTTCCTCGTCCACGGTTTCGAGCAATTCGTTTCAGAGACCTTCTACGAGTGGCACGGCGAGTGGAACTATTTCGGCAAGCTGGGGCCCGCCCCCGCGCCCAAGCCAAAAATCAAGCTGCTCGCCTTCGTGAACGGTCCGATCCATCAGCCGAGTGCGAGCGGCGAGGAGATCGCGGCCGAACTCACTCGGCAGATCGGACATGCCATGGACCTCGGCTACCAGGTGGTCGCCGACTATGTGTGGGAGCTTTCCGAAGCGAGCTTCACCTCCTACATGGCGACGGTCGCGGACTCGTCGAAGGCCTCGACGATCTACAGGGCGCTGCACGCGAAATTCACCGGCACGCCGCTTTTCGTGGATCCGGTTGCCGGCGCCTTCTTTCGCCTGCAGCGGGCGGATTGAGCCCGCTATATGACCTTTGGCGGCTCTGCTAGGCTGGGCCGTCGAAGCCGTTCTGAACCTGGTATGACATGAGCACTGCGTTTGCCGCTTACCTCGCTGGAAGTCTTTCCTCGGAACGCTTCACCTTCATCGATATCGGCTGTTCGGGCGGCATCGATCCCGCCTGGCGCATCTTCGGAGACCGGCTGCGGTCGCTGGCGTTCGACGCCAGCCTCGACGAGTGCGAGCGCCTGACCCGCGAGGAGACGCATCCCGACGTCAAATACATGGGTTGGTTCGTCGGCCTGAAGGCGGACCATCCTTTCACGCACGCCGCGGCGGGAAAGCCGCTTCACGTTCGCAGTCCCTTTGCCCGAACCAGCGCCGGGCGCGCCTATCACCTGAAAAGGGAGCGGATGGCCACGGCCACGCTCCAGGAGAAACTCCACGTCAACGCCTGGAACCTGACGAAGCTCGGCGATCCCAACAACCCGATCATCGTGCCGGATGTCCTCAGCGATCTGGGCTGGACCGACATCGACCTTCTGAAGATCGACATCGACGGGCCGGACTTCCACGTCCTGCATTCCTTCGACGACAAGTTCGACAGGCTGAACGTCCTGGCCGCGCGCCTTGAAGTGAACCTGTGCGGCGGCACCGACCCGACCGAGCATACGTTCCACAACACCGACCGCTTCATGCGCGACCGCGGCTTCGAGTTGCTTGCCCTCGATGTCCGCAACTACTCGATGGCCGCGCTGCCCTCCCCCTTCGCCATCACCTCGCCGGCACAAACGCTGACGGGACGGCCGTTCCAGGCAGAAGCCTTCTACGCGCGCGATCCGGCCGGTCCGGACTGGCGGCACATCGTCGACGCGATGAGCGCGGAGAAGCTGGGCAAGCTGGCGGCAATTTTCTCGGTCTGGGGCCAGCCCGATGCCGCCGCGGAACTCCTGACTCAGTTCCGGGACAGGCTCGCCTCTGTCATCGACGTCGATCTGGGCCTCGAACTGCTGGCCGGCCAGGCACAGGTCGGCCGCGAGAAAGCCGACAGCTATGCCAGCTACATCGCCGCCTTCGAGGCCGATGCGCCGTCCTTCTATCCGCCGCCGAACCCGTCAGGTTAAGGCGCTGGCTCGTCAGTAACGGTTCGGCGCGGAAAGATTGAGAAGCTCGCGTTATCGGGCACGCCTCGATTGACGTTATCGCTAAAGAGACTGCCTGATCGTCACTGAATTGATGGTGTATTGCGCGGGGCCGAGTGCGGAGACATTCCGCGTCGATAGCTGGACGTCATCACCATAACCATCCGTCGATAAATACAGTAGCTGACTGCCGGCTCTCGATTCTGCGTACGCCTCCCGAGAAATGCTCTTCCCAGCCCGCACCAGAGTGAAGCCAGCCGATCCCGACCAAATCGTGCAATCCACTTCCACAGTCGCCAACGGACCATACGAGGCGAGCGGGATCAACTCACCATCGCGCCAAAGTCCGGACGGTACCGAAAACCTAGCTCGTGCTTTCGCTTCATGTTTTGGTTCCGCTTGTTGCGCGTGTATGCCGGCTATCTCCGCCTCGATCCAAATGTAGCTATCACTGGAAAATCTAAGATCTAATACCGGCAGTAGTCGATGAGGGAAGAGGCGCTGCTTGAGCCGCTCCAAATCATACCATTCCACCCACGGCGTGCCTTCGCCGTCTGTCATGGCACCCCATTTGGAGAATTCCGGAGATCCTTCACGAACCCACCGTTCGCGAGGATAGGCTAGCTCGATCCAACGACCACGGGGCTTGAGGTGCTGGATGATCGCGTGGCTTTCGGCCTGCGCATCGGCAAATGGAAGGTTGATCAAGCTACCATTGGCCCAAACGGCGTCGTAGTCGTCGGAAAGCCGATCGAATGAAGCAAGACCCTCAATCAAGAGCGTTTTGATGCGGAGGCCTCGCGCCTCGCCAACCCGTGTTATGACGTTAAGGTTGCTCTGGACGATATCGCAGCACGTCCACTCCGCCCCGGCGCTGGCGAAATGAACGGCATCGAACCCCATTCCCGAGCCGATCTCAAGGACACGCTTGCCTTTGAATTGCGGTGCGTAT
>JAKFVZ010000418.1 GCA_021732965.1 Reyranella sp. | reverse complement strand
CGAGATCCCGGTCGCGCTCGATCTCCAGAAGGCGCTGCGCGACGCGGGCTATCGCATCGTCGGTCCCGCCGGCAGTCAGGGCGAGGTCGAGCGGCTGGTGCGGCGCGGCCTGCTCGACGCGGCGGTGATCGACGCCGACAGCCGCGCCGCCATGCCCTTTGCCGTCGCCGACTGGCTGGCCGCCGAGGAAGTGCCCTTCGCCTTCATCGTGGGCAAGGGGACCGAGCTGCCACGCGACCACGCGCTGCGCCCGCAGCTCACGCGGCCGGTCTCGCCGCGGGCGCTGGTCGACACGGTCGAGCGGATGATCGAGGGCGACCCGGCGGCGATGCCGGTGCCGGCCCCCCGGTGGCCGCGCCTGTTCCCGCCGCTTTGACGCGGGCGCGCCCGCTCCCGTCAGTCTCCGGGGGCGGGCGGGGCGGCCGTGTTGGCTGCGTTCAGGAGCTGCGACACCGCCGTCAGCACCTGCGTGGGCGCGAACGGCTTGGTGATCAGGATGGAGTTGGGCACGCCCAGCGCGGCCCAGTCGGAGCCCTCGGTCCCGGTCATGTAGACGACCGGCATGTCGGGCCTCTGTTGCCGCGCATGCCGCGCGACATCCCAGCCGGTGACGTCGCCGCCCAGCCTGATGTCGGTGACGACGGCGCGGAGGGTCTCGCCCTGGCCGTCGAGGGCGGAAATCGCCTCCTCGCCGGTGGCGACGAGGAACACGTCAAACCCGCCCTCCTCGAAAGTGTCCTGGAGGACGTTTCGAATCTCGGCCTCATCCTCGGCGATCAGCACGAGGACCGACGTCTTCTCCATCGCCCACACTCCCCAAGCCGTCCGTCCGGAAACAGTCCGGACACCCCGCGCGGCTCGACACACGCGAGGGCAACGACCGGGACGCTGGGTTTGTTCCCGTACCTAGAGCCGTGCGACGTTATTGATCACACCAGCAGAATATCGTGCGGCGTCACCGGCGGCGGGTCGCCGATCAGGATGCTGCCGAAGAAGCCGTTTCCGATCGGTGCCGTCACCATCGAGAAGGCGATGCTGAACTCCAGCAGGCCGTCCTCGTCCACGTCGAGCTCGGAGATCGGGCCGTAGCCGACGAAGTTGTCCGAGAAGAAGGTGAGGGCATCCTCCGGGTCGTTCCAGGTGAAGTCGGTGACCTCGACGCCGTCGACGGTAATGGAGAACGACATGGTCCGCCCTTGCCGCCTGCACCCGCGTCGCCCGTCGCCTCGGCACCGTTGCCGCCGACGCCGCCTGCACCGCCGTTGGCGGTCGCAATGGATTGGTTGGCGGTCGGAGCGGAGTTCGGGGCCGTCGCCTTGCCGCCGTCGCCGCCTGCTGTGCCGGGCGCGTTGGCAGTCGCACCGTTCTCGCCGGCCAGTCCGGCAGTACCGTCGACGACAACTTCACTCATGACACACTCCACTCGGTCGTAGCGTCGCTGCTTTATGCAGGCACTACGAAATTTGCGCGCATGTCCCTTAGCGAACAGACGGGAGTTAGGGAAGCTCTTCGCGAAAGCGTGTCCGGATTCTCCGCGGCGCTTTCGACTCGAACCTGGAAAAGAACCGTCAACGCCGCCGCAGATGCAGGCGCTCGAGCAGCCGGCCGAGCCGGTCGAGCGTTGCCGGCGATGTGAGCGCGCGATAGAGCGCGAAGCGCCGCCGCAACTTCAGATGGGTAAGGCGGGCCCGATCGTCTTCGATCGGCAGGGGATCCCGGCACAGTCCCTCGATCAGGGCGACGGCACGATCGAGATCGCCGGCCCGTTCGTGCACCTCGGCCTGGGCGCGTCGCACGGTCGGGTGACCAGGCTGCAGAGATTGCGCGCGCTCCAGTGCCGCCAGCGCATCGGCGAAGCGGCCGGCCCGCGCGGCCGGCAGTGCGAAATGGGTCAGGGCAATCACGCCCGTAGATGGCTGCGCAATCGCGCGTTCCGCGAGCGCCAGCGCCTGTGCGTCCGAACGGGCTCGTCGAGAGAGCGCGACGTAGAAGGCCGGCGCCTCCTTGCGGCGCGCGCGCGCCAGATCGCGCAACGCGGTCGCGTCGAAGCTGCCGGCGGCGAGGTCGAGCACTGCTTTCTGCAACAGGCCGAGTTCCCGCAGGTACTGCGAACTGGGATGACCGCAATAGGGGATCGCGATGTCGACCACCTCGGTGTGTGGCCGGAAAAGATCGACGTGACGGCGGTCGGTGTCGTGCGGATCGTAGGCGATGATGGCGGCGTCGACGAAGCGCGATGCGTTCGCCTCGGTGGTGAAGTCGAGGCCGCGCGCTGCGTCGGCCCATCGCCGGTCGAACGGCACGCGCCGGGGATCGATCGAGAACTGCGGCGAGAGCGCGAAGGCCTGATGCGCGCCGACCGACCCGCCGAACCGCACGGCCGCATAGCCGCCCATGCTGGATCCGTAGGCGACGACGCGCTCGTAGCGGCGCGTGAACGCCGCGACGTGGCGGCAGAGGTCGGGGAAATCCGCGTGCTGATACCAGTCGTTGGCCGCCGGAACGACATGTACCGCGTCGATGCCCGCGCGCGCGAGAAAGTCCTGTCCGAACGCCTGCCGGTCAAGATTCGCGCTATGCCCGAGTGCCTCGAAAGTGACGACGCAACAGGTGCTGCCATGCCCCGTCACGGCCCGCGCCACGAGCCCGTTCGTTCTGTGGACGTCGAAGATGGACACGACGGGGAGGCGCCTCTGCAATCGCCGCGTAGTTTTCGGCAGAGATCGTGGAGAAGGCAAGAAGATGAAGGACCGCTGCGACCGGGCGTCCTCGCTACCGCACGCGATCGCCCGGAAGATTCGCGGGGCGCATCATGAGGAAGGCGACGAGCGTCATGAGGATCAGCGCGCCGATGCTGGCGAAGGCGAGGCCCCAGGCCATCGGCGACATGCCGCCCGCCAGGTCGAGGGTCCAGCCGACGACGAGAGGGCCGACGAAGCCGCCAGCATAGCCCAGCGTCGAATGCACCGCGAGGGTGGCGCCGCGGCGCGCGGGATCGGCATTGCCAGCGGCGCCCGCCGTCACCGACGAGGAATCGAGCCACACCACCATGCCGTAGGCGATCAGCAGGCCGACCGCGAGCCAGTAGCTGGTCGAGCCCGCGAAGCCCACGATGCCGGCGAAGCCGATCGAGAGGATCATCGCGGTGGCGACGAGGCGGCGGCGGCCGAAGCGGATCGAGGCCTCGTTGCCCACGACGCTGGCCAGCGTGCCGAGCAGCGCCAGCACCGTGACGACGAGGGCGGGCGAGAGCGTCTCGTCCTTGAGGCCGGTATGGGCCGCGACGAAGGCGAGGAAGGCCACGCCCCAGCCGCGCAGCGCGCTCATCTCCAGCGTATGCACGCAATAGACGACCGAGTAGGCGAAGGACGATCTGTTGCGGATGACCGGCCGGAAGTCGAACAGTCCGCCGCCCGCCGATTTACCCGGTGCCGACTTACCCGCCGTCGATGCATGCGGCGCTGGCCGCGACGGCACGACCGAGGCGACCATGACCCAGGCGATGAAGGCGGTCGCGGCCGAGAACACGAAGGCCGAGCGCCAGCCGAACTGGTCGGCCAGAACGTCGCCCAGCAGATAGGACACCGCGCCCGAGATGCCGATGCTCGCGGCATGGCCGGTGACGGCGCGCGACATCAGCTTCGGCGACACCTGGTCGGCCAGCAGCTTCAGCCCGGTCATGTAGGTGCCGGCCCAGCCCAGCCCGGCCAGCGCGCGCGTGGCCATCGCCGACCAGAAGCCGTCGGCCGTCAGTCCGAACAGCAGATGGCCCGCCACGGTGCACGCGACGCCGAACAGGTAGATGCGCTTGGCGTCGACGCGGTCGGTGAGCGTCACCAGCACCGGCACCGAGACCATGTAGGCGCCGAAGAAGATGGCGGTGATCCAGCCCGCCTCGCTGTTGGAGAGGTTCCAGCGCTCCATCATCTGCGGCAGCAGCGCGGGCCAGAAGCCGGCGCCCAGCTGCACGAAGATCTGCGCCGCACAGACGACCGCCACGAGGCGGGCGCCGGAAACGAGGGCGGGTGTTGCGGGAGCGGAATCTTCAGCCGGCATTGGGCACCAGGTGAGGGGCGGGTCGTCGCACGAGGCAGAGTGCGAGGAGGGCCGAGAGGCTGAGCAGCGACGAGACGACCAGTACGCCCGCGCCGAGATGGTCGAGCAGCAGCGCGAAGACGAGGGGGGCGCCGGCCGAGAGGAAGCGCGACGGCGCACCAAGGA
>JAKFVZ010000538.1 GCA_021732965.1 Reyranella sp. | reverse complement strand
TGGGGCTCTGTATGTGACTGTGGAGGTCAGGAAGTCTCGGGCGTCCAAAGGGGTGTTTCTGGCGGAGGTTGAATATTGCCTCTGCGTGGGTGGATCGTGTGCCGGTCGGGGAGCTGAGCAACTGAGTCGTGCTGCCTGTCTCAGGGCAACAAGAGCTGACCGGTCGCTGTTGGAACCTGGTAGTCGCCTTGCCGGTCGAACATCGGCGAGTAGACAACAAGCGCAACTGAAACGAGCTTCGCTTGTGGGCTGGCGGCTCCACTGAGGCCGTTGTTCCTTGACTGAATAATGGAATCCTTCGACCCTCTTTGCGGACCGGAAGGGTGACGATGGATAGGGATACGATTCTCCAGTTGATCGGCGCGGGCATGCGCGGCTAGACGGATCGTCTGCGTGATTGCGCGATGCAGCTGGCAAACGGCAGCGGGGACAGCATTCTCCTTCGCGAGATCGAGGATCTGTTCCAGACCGACACCGAGCTGCCGATCGGACTTGCGCCTCTTCGGCCGAAGAAGAACCTGAAGTCGCTGAAGCTGCCACCTGAGGTCGAGCAGATCGTCGGCGATTTCATGACCGAGGTGCGCCATGCCAAAGCGCTGGAGAAGGCCGGGCTCGATCCGCGTCACAAGGCGCTGCTGATCGGGCCTCCCGGTAACGGTAAGACCGTGCTCGCCGGCGCAATCTCGATGGAGCTCAAGGTCAGGGCCTTCATGGTCCGCTATGACGATCTGATCTCGAAGGTGCCAGGCGAGACGTCCCGCAATCTGTTGCGGCTGTTTTCGTTCGCCAAGCGCGAGCCGACACTGCTGTTCTTCGACGAGTTCGATGCCCTGGGTCGCGAGCGCGACAACGACCAGGAGTCAGGCGAGATGAAGCGCGTCGTCTCGACGCTGCTGGTGCAGCTCGACGACGTCCCCTCCCATGTGATCTGCATGGCGGCGACCAACCATGCTCAGATGCTGGATTCCGCGATCTGGCGCCGGTTCAACATCCGCATCGAGTTGCCGCGACCGGTCCTGGCTCGCTTCCCGGAGTTCATGCTGGACGAGTTCCGACGCTTCGGACACGACCCGGATCCCGAGAAGGCCGACCTGGTCGAGGTGGCCTACCGGATCGTGCCGGATCACTTCTCCGACGCCGAGCTGTTCACCCGCAACGTGATGCGCTCATTCGTCCTGGCCCGGGAACTCGGTCATCCGAAAACTATCGAGGTGGCGATCCAGGACGAGCTGGTGCTCTGGGCGGAGGGCCAGAAGAAGCTGAGCTGATCAGGGCATCGTTGTCGGAGCGAGTTCCTGGTCGAGCTTGCTCTGGATGTCTTCGATGGCCTCAAGGATATCGTCGAAACCAGGAGGGGTTCCGAAGATCATGGTCTTCATCGCCTCGTAATCGATCCGCGCTGCCTTCAGAACCTCGCCCGTCGGCATCACGTGGAATTCGCCGGCCGCGGCCCGGTCAAGCTCGAATGGCGTGCGGTTGAAAAACATCCGGGCGTGACCGATGCAGTCCTGCAGGGTGTGACCGTCGGCGAGCACCTGGTCCGCGATCCCGGCCTTCGCCAGGCAGTACAGATCGTAATAGTGCCGCGACATGCGATTTCCGCCCTTCAGGACTTCGCCGCGAACAGCCGCCCAACGGTTCATGCCGTGTGCAATGACGACCTTGTCGCCAAAGGTGCGCCCGGCCTCGATCGCGACGATGTTGCCGACGCGCAGGTTCAGGCCAGGGATCTCCTGAGCCAGGTAGGGGGCGATCGTGACATTGGTGATGTGGGGGTCGACTGCCGATTTGGCGCCCGACTCGATCATGACCCGCGGCCGGACATAGTCGCCGGGCTGAGAGGCAATCGAGGGATACTCGACATAGAGGGTCTGTCCGTCGGGATCGTCAGACTGGCGAATGACCCGGATCGCATCAGGCGGGAGACCAGCCTTGGCGCAGTCCTCTCTGGCGATGCGCTCGATCTCGTCGGCGACAGGGCCCGAGATAAAGGCGCCGCATTTCTGGCGGATCTCCTCCAGGACGCGCCTGCGACCGTTGGAAGACATCGCTTCGAGATCAGAAGCATTCACGGGAATACCGAGGTCATGCCGGAAGACAGACAGGTCACAATCTTCCGAAAAACGATTTATGAGGCCATGAACACGGCTTAGAGACGTGCCACCCTTGAATAGAAAGCGCGTATCGCCCAAATCTGATCTATTGTATAGAGCATCCAACGTCCAGCAGACCATCAGGTCCTTTTCGACATTCGATGGAGTGGTGCCCAGGCGCATTGCGGTATCTTGGTAAAGCGCCAAGCGATCGCGCTTGGAGGCCTTCAAGAGCTTGATGAAATCCTTCATGGGCGCGGGCCTTCAGGTGTCTCGTCGTGGTCGATCGGCATGTCGGCTGCCCAGGCGGGCTGCGCATCGGGATTGAGCAGCGGCCGGAGGAAGTCCTGCATCCACAGCGGCAGTCCGGCGAAGCCGTGTCGCAGGTCGGTCGTCAGGCCGGAACCCTCCTCGGATCCAGCTACCTGCTTGAGGCGATCGAGGCCAGCCTGGCATTCCACGGCATTCCAGCCCGATCCGGTCCGGTAGGCGCTCTCGTTGAAGGCAAGAGCGTTCACGACAACGCCTGCCCGCCTGCCCTGCCATTTGAGCAGCCAACTTGGAGCCTGCCGGATCTCTATGCGCTGGTTTCCCAGTGTCAGCGGCTCGCGTGCTCGATCTGCAAACCAGATCGACTGCGCACCCACGCCTGTTCCCAGGCCCAGTACGTTGGCCGCGCTCATCCCATCGCCGACCAGGCGAAGTCCGTCGCGGCGTGCGATCGCCTGAACGATAGCTTCGGCGCCTGGGCTGGTGAGGCGGCCGGTCAAGGGGTTCTTGCGCGGGAGAAAGAAGAGGCCTCGCCCGATTGCCTGGATTTCCCGGGCTTCCATGAGACGCTGCATGATGCGCTCGATGACATGGCGTGAGCCCAGATCCGTGAAGTCGCTGAGAGACCAGACATGGCCCGTTGAAGCACCGCGTCGGATGCGGCGGACCATGGTCGAGCGTGCCTGGGACTGAGGTCGCCCGACAGGCCGCTTTGAATCGCTGTTTTCGATTTCGGTATCAGACACTTGATGCCTCGGCAGGCGAGATAATTTCGGGTATTTTCTGTTACAGATCGTACCTGAAATTAACGGGCCGGTCATCACGTCTGCGGCCTGCATGATTCCGGGTCATATCTGTTACAGAAGGCACCCGAAATTCGGCATGCCTACAGCCCCAGAATGCCTTGCGTCGATGAAAGGCACGAGCTCAGTCAACGTTGAGCGTCCGCTGGGGTTGCCCGACCTTGGCCCAGGCATTGCGGACGAGCTCGCGAATCTCGAACGGGCGGTCGAAAGAGTTCAGTTCGAAGGTTTCCGATTTCAGGTCCTTGGAAGCCTCGATGGTGACGTTCCCGATTCCGGCAAGGCGCTGCAGCAGGGTCTGACTGGCGACGACATCTCGAACGCGGAACAGCTCGATCTCATCGCAGGTCCGCACAAAGAAGCCCTTGGTCAGGATGACGCGCTGGGATGTGATGCGGGCGGAGGGAGCGGCCATGACCCCGACATACCAGGCTCCGAGCACCAAGATCATCAGGACTGGCACCCAGTTACGCAGCACGAAGGCCACGGCTGGATGAAGTGTGCCGAGAATGTCCCCCGACAACCCGAAGTCGGACGGCACGATGGAGGGTGCGATCCGCGGGAGGAGGTAACCGGCAGCAAGCACCAGGGCCTGCTTGACGATCAGGTCCAAGGCGAAGAGCCAAAGCGGTTGGGTTGCGGTATCGATAAGGATTGTTTCGCGATTTCGGGTCATGCACCCAGTATCAGCGAGTCGGTCCAATCGGACAAATCCGGCGACCGGCCAGATCGACCGATTGCCCTTCATGATTATGGTCGTCCCTTCCTGGCCGGTCAGCGCAATTGCGGAGCGGTCTCATCCTGTCTCAGGATGACGACCTGCTGCGAGAGGCTGACATTGCTCCCGATCATGTCGGCGATCCTGTCGCTGATCTGCCGGGCGAATGTGCTGCCGTCCGAACCGAGGTCGACGCGGATTTCGCGAACGGTCTGTGTCTCTTCGTCCCGAAGCGTTATGCGCTTGATATCGGCCATGATGAAGAGCATGGCCGTGGCTGCGATGCTCTCAACGGAATGGTTGTTCGAGCAGCTTGTATCGACGATGCCACTCAGTTTCAC
>JAKFVZ010000489.1 GCA_021732965.1 Reyranella sp. | reverse complement strand
GGGCCGCGTCGAGCGCTAACTGCAGGGGCATGGCTATCCGGTCGTCCGCAGCCCCTACGGCTTCGGCTTCGCCGCCGTCCATGGCATCCGCATCCACGAGGACGGCCTCGACGGCGGCGCCGACCCTGGCCACGACGGCGTCGTGATCGGGGTTTAGCAGCCCCGATGTGCCGGGGAGCCTCAATGGAGCGCGCAACTCCAGTTGCGCTCATGGCTTCGCGAACGGCGCTTCAAGGGCGCCACTGGAGTGGCGCGCTCCACTCGATTCGCTTCGTGACTTGAAGGGCTAAAGCGCCGGCAGATCCGGCGGCGGACGGCGCGCGTTTGTCGCCTGCTCGTAGGCATAGGCGAAGCGGAGTAGCCTGGCCTCGCTCCAGGCGCGGCCGGCGAAGGTGAGGCCGAGTGGGTAGTCCGGAGTGTCCGTGGTGCCGACGCCGGAGATGAAGCCGGCCGGGACCTGCACGCTGGGATAGCCCGGCTTGGCGGCGATGGCGGCGCCGCTGGCGCCGGGAAACACCACGGCGTCGAGCTGGTGCCGGTCCATGTAGGCGTCCATGCCGCACTCCTTGGCGGCCATCAGGTCCATTGCGCGCGCCGACCTGTATTCCGGCTCCGAGAGATCGCCGCGGGTCTGCTCGGCTGCCAGGAACAGGTCCTGTCCGTAGCGCAGGGCTCTGTCGGCGTTCGCCGAGTTGAACGCGATCACGTCGGCCATGGTCTTGATCTGCGTGCGGGTCGCCCAGTCGCGCAGGTAGAGGTTGAGATCGCGCTTCAGCTCGTAGAGGAAGACGAGGGATGCGGGTCCGGCCGTGCCCTTGGCCGGGCTGAAGGGATTGCGGTTGAGCACCGGCATGGTCGTGCCCGGGCCGCCGATCCAGCCGATTGCCGGAATGGCCGCACGTACGACAACGGCGCCGAGGTCTTCCAGCACCTTGATCGCCTGGGCCATCACCGCCTTGCCCCGCGCCGACAGCGGTCCATAGAAAGGATCGTTTAGCGGATCGTCCTTGACGCTCGGCACGCCGATGCGCGCACCCTTCAGTCCGTCCTTGTCGAGGCCGGCGGTGTAGTCCTCCGGCCGCTGCAGCAGATGCGTCGCCGGATCGTCCGGGTCGCGCGCCGCCAGCACGTTCAGCAGGATCGCCGAATCGCGCACGGTGCGGGTCATCGGGCCGGCCGTGTCCTGGCTGTGCGAGATCGGGATGATGCCGCTGCGGCTGATCAGCCCGACCGTCGGCTTCACGGTGACGAGCCCGTTCTGGGTGGCGGGGCTCAGCAGCGACCCGGACGTCTCGGTGCCGATCGACGCGGCGCAGAGGCCGGCGGCAACCGCGACCGCCGAGCCGGCGCTCGATCCGCCGGGCAGCACGACCGGCGCATGATCGTCCATGAGCTTTGGCGAATAGGGGTTCCGGACTTGGCCGGCGATTGAGCTGTAGCCCGACGGCATGCCGACCGCGAGGACGTTGGCGAACTCGGTGAGGTTCGCCTTGCCCAGGATGACGGCCCCGGCGTCCCTCAGCTTCTTGACCACGGGGGCGTCGTCCCGGGCATGGGCTCCCGCCAGCGCCAGCGAGCCCGCGGTGGTGGGTTGCCTGTCGCCGGTGGCGATATTGTCCTTCACCAGGATCGGCAGGCCCGCGAGCGGCCGTTCGGCCGAGGGTTTCACAGCGTCCAGGCCGGCGGCGATCGACAGGGCATCTGGATTGAAGACGCGCACGGAGTTCAGGCCTGGGCCGAGCCGGTCATAGGCCTCGATTCGGGCGAGGTAGGCCTTAGTCAGTTCGCTCGACGTGGCGCGGCCCTGTGTCAGCGCCTCCCGCAGGTCGGCGAGCGAAGCATTGTCGACCGCGATCCGGGCGCTCTTCGAGGATTCGGTCACGACAATCACCTTTGTTGCCATCGCCAAGATTGGCAGTTCGATCATCTTTACACGATTTGGATAAGTCCGGAATTTCAGGAGATGTTCGCCACGCGACCCGCCTCCATTGCATGACGCCTGCAGCGCCCTAAACTCGCGGCGAAGCGGAGGAAACAGAACAATGACGGTCATCGGACGGCGGCACGTACTGGCCGCCGGCATGGCACTCGCGGCATCGACTGCCGGGGCACAGGCTCAGGGGACCTATCCGGATCGCCCGATCCGGCTGGTCATCGGCTTTCCCCCGGGCGGACCGACCGACATTGCCGGCCGGTTGCTGGCGCAGCGGTTGACGGAGATCCTCGGCCAGCAGGTCATCGTCGACAACAAGCCGGGCGTCGCCGGCAACATCGCCTCGCAGATCGTGGCCGATGCCAAGCCCGACGGCTACACGCTGCTGGTCGGCACGTCGATCATGGGCATCGTCCCGGCGCTTTACGACAAGCTGCCCTACGACCCGATCAAGGGCCTGGAGGCGGTGGCACACTTCACCACGGTCCCGATGATCGTCGTGGCGCCCGCCGGCGGCATCGGCTCGATCGAGGAACTGGTCGCCGCGCTGCGCAAGGAGCCGGGAAAGCATTCCTACCCATCGCCGGGTAACGGCAGCCTGATCCACATGGGCAGTCTGCTGTTGGCCCAGCGCGCCGGCGGCGATGCGCTGCACGTGCCCTACAAGGGGTCGGCGCCGGCCATGCAGGACACGCTGGCGGGGCGGCATGCCTTCCAGATCGACACGCTGGGCAGCAGCAAGGGCTTCGCCGATGCCGGCCGCCTGAAGATCCTGGCGGTCTGCGACACCAAGCGCGCGGCCTCGATGCCCGACGTGCCGACCGTCCAGGAGAAGACCGGCATCGCGATCGAGGTCGTGACCTGGAACCTGATCTTCGCGCCGGCCGGTACGCCCAGGCCGATCGTCGAAAGGCTGAACGCCGCGATCAACCAGGCCGTCAAGACTCCGGAAATGATGGAAAAGGCGAGGGCTTCCGGCATCGATCTCGTCGAGTCGACGCCGGCCACGTCGAAGAAGTTCTACGAGGACCAGATGGCGATGTGGGCGCCCATCGTGAAGGCCTCGGGCGCAAAAGTGGAATAGGGGGAAACATGATGATGACGTTCACACGACGGGCAGCGCTTGCCGCACTCGCTTCCATGGCTCTGGCTATTCCTGCCGCCGCGCAGACCTATCCCGACAAGCCGATCCGCATGATCATCGCCTTTGCCGCGGGTGGTCCGACCGACGTTGTCGGGCGCCTGCTGGCGCCCCGGCTCTCGGAGATTCTCGGCCAGCAGGTCATCGTCGAGAACAAGCCCGGCGCCACCGGCAACATCGGCACCGCGATGGTGGCCGACGCCAAACCCGACGGCTACACGATCCTGTTCAGCGCCTCGACCATGGCCATGGCGCCGGCGCTGTACGGCAAAGCGCTGGGCTACGATCCGGTCAACGGGCTGGCGGCCATCGCCTATGTGGCGAGCGCACCACTGATCCTGCTGGCGCCGATGGATGGCGCGAAGACCACGCCGGAACTGGTGAGCATGCTGCGCAAGGATCCGGGCAAGTACTCCTACGCCTCGTCGGGCAATGGCGGCATGATCAATATCGCCAGCTACCTTTTTGCGACGCGTGCCGGCGGCGACGCGCTGCACGTGCCCTATCGAGGCTCGGCTCCGGGCATGGTCGACATGATCGCCGGCCGTCACGGCTTCCAGATCGACACGCTGCAGTCGAGCAAGGGCTTCATCGACGGCGGCAAGGTGCGCGTCCTGGGCGTCGCCTCCCAGAAGCGTCTGCCGCAGCTTCCCGACGCTCCGACGATCAAGGAGGCGACCGGCTTCGACTACGCGATCAACACTTGGTACGCCGCCTACGCGCCGGCCAGGACGCCGCGCCCCATCATCGACAGGTTGAACGCCGCTTTCAACCAGGCGCTCAAGCAGCCTGACATGGTGAAGAGGGCCAACGAACTGGCGCTGGAACTCGTCGATTCCACGCCGGAACAGGCCAAGAAATTCTACGATGATCAGATGGCCTTCTGGGATCCCATCATCAAGCAGTCCGGCGCCAAGCCGGAGTGACGAGATCGCAAGCGTAACGGAGAGAGCGATGATCAAGTTCTTTTACAACATGGCGCCGAACCCGATGAAGGTGGCGCTATGCCTCGAGGAGATGGGCCTGCCGTATGAGCGCGTGCCGGTCGACACCCGCAAGGGCGAGCAGCACTCTCCGGAATTCATGGCGATCAATCCCAACGCCAAGGTGCCGGCCATCATCGACGACGGCTAGACGGTGTTCGACAGCAACGCGATCCTGCTCTACC
>JAKFVZ010000320.1 GCA_021732965.1 Reyranella sp. | reverse complement strand
GAACAGCAGGGGCACCACGGCCAGATCCTGGGCCAGCAGGATGGCGAAGCTGGTGCGGCCGGTCGTCGACATCATGCGGCGCTGGCCCGACAGCAGTTCCATGACGATGGCCGTGGACGAGAGCGCCAGGCAGGTGCCGATGATGAGGGCGGCGGCGGCCGGCTGGCCGAGCCAAAGCGCCGCCAGGCTGATGACGATGGCCGACAGGACCACCTGCAGGCCGCCCAGCCCAAACACGAGCCGGCGCATGGTGATCATGCGGCGCATCGAAAGTTCGAGGCCTATGAAGAACAGCAGGAAGACGATGCCGAGATCGGCGATGAAGGCGATCTGCCGCTCGCCCGTGACCGTCATCCAGTCGATGGCGCGGGAGAAGTCGGCCAGGCGGCCAAGTCCATAGGGGCCGAGCGCCGCTCCCACGACCATGAAACCGAGGACGGGGCTGATCTTGAGGCGATGGACGACAGGCGCCACGACGGCCGCCGTTCCGAGGACGATGAGAGCGTCCTTGAAGACGTAGATGTCGCTGGGGCCCGCCATATCCGGCAAACATAGACTGCGAACGGCGATCTGTGCACACTTTCGTCGACACACAACGAAATCGGGACGGAAACGACATGAAGGTGGTCATCACCGGCGGCGCGGGCTTCCTCGGCAAGAAGCTCGCGCGACGCATCCTGCAGCAGGGCGAGATTGCCGGTCCTTCCGGACAGCCGCAGAAGGTGGGCGAACTGCTGCTGTTCGACGTCGCCAAGGCCAGCGGGCCGGGCCTCGACGATCCGCGGGTCAAGACGGTGGCCGGAGATATCTCCAATTTCGCGACGGTGCAGTCGATCGTCCAGGGCGCGTCGACGGTATTCCACTTCGCGGCCGTGGTCAGTGCCGGCGCCGAGGCCGACTTCGACCTGGGTTACCGGGTCAATCTCGACGGCACCCGCAACGTGCTGGAAGCCTGCCGGGCGCTCGGCACCAATCCGCGCGTGGTGTTCACCAGCTCGCTGGCTGCCTTCGGCGGCGACCTGCCTCCGGCCGTGACCGACGACACGCCGCTCACGCCGCAGACGTCGTATGGGGCCCAGAAGTCGATCGGCGAATTCCTCGTCCGCGACTACACACGCAAGGGCTTTTTGCGCGGCACCGCGGTCAGGTTGCCGACGATCTGCGTGCGCACCGGCCTGCCCAACAAGGCGGCCTCGACCTGGGCCAGTTCCGTGGTGCGCGAGCCGCTGACCGGCGTGGACGTGGTCTGCCCGGTGACGCCCGAGACGGTCATGGTGGTGCTGAGCCCGCGCAAGACGGTCGACGCCTTCATGCGCCTGCACGACCTGCCGGTCGACGCCTTCGGTCCCGGGCGCACGCTGCTGCTGAACGGCATCAACGTGACGGCGAAGGAACTCGAACAGGCGATCGGCCGCCATGCCGGCAACCGCAAGGTCGGCAAGGTCGTGTGGCAGCACGATCCGGCGATCCAGAGCATCTGCAACGGCTGGCCCCAGGGCATCGATTCCGCCCGTTCGCGCCGCCTCGGCTTCGAAACGGACAGGGACCTCGACGAGGTCGTCCGCGCGTTCATCGCCGACGATCTCGACGAGCAGATGAAGATCGTGAAGCCTCCGGCCTAGCGGCCGCGCAGCATTCGCCAGCCATTCTGCAGGTGACGCATCGGCCCCCAGACGTGGCGGGTCCGCATCATGTGCCAGCGCTGCGGCTCGTTGTCGGGGCCAGCGATGGCCCCGGCATCGTCGACAAAGTCGGTGATGCCGACGGCGTCGGTGTCCCACGGGCCGGTCGTCTTGAAGATCGTCGTCTTGGCGCCGTACTGCAGCAGCGTCTTCGACATGCCGGTCGCCATGAAATCCATGTAGCGCGGCAGGCTCTCGGGGCGGCACAGGTAGCCCTTGTTGAAGCCGACGGCGAGCAGGCGGAAGCTGAACGGATTCTTCTCGAGGAAGCGGATGACCTCGGTCGTGTTGGCCGGGTATCGCGGCGAGAAGAAGTCGTCGATCACGACGATGCCCTCGGTATTCACGATCCGGTTGGCGAACTCCAGCTCGCGATAGACGGCGGTGCCGGTGTGCTCACCGTCGATGTGGAACCATCGGACCGACTGGTGCATCGCCTGCAGGTCGAGCTTGGCGGGAAGGTCCGCGGACGGGCCGGAGAGGGGCACGATGTTCGCGGGCTGGGTACCGACCGACTCGATCGAGCGGCGGACGGCAGGCTCATCCAGCCGCAGATCGCACAAATAGAGCTTCTCGTTGCCCTTGCGATAGGAGGCAAGGACGGAGGCCGAGCGGCCCCGCCAGACGCCGATCTCGAACAGATCGCCTGAAACATTGGCCTGCTGGTCGAGCAGGGCGCGCCAGACGCAATAGGACTGGAACATGAACCAGCCCGGAATCGCGTCGATTTTCTCCCAACTGAGCATCCGCCATCCTCGTTTGCCGCGCCTTGCTAACAGCGCCCCTTCGACGCTGCAAGCCGTCAGCGCTTGCACCCCCGGCAAGGCTCCTGTAGGCCCGCACGCGGGGAAATGCCAACAACTACAGTCGCATACAGGGCCACGGTCGGCCTCCTTTGGATACTGGTGCTCTGGCATAGCTGGGAGTGCCGGGGGCTGTTCGTCGACGGTTCTGCATTCCTCGTGCAGGTCGCCCGGCGCGAATTCTTCTTCGATTTCTACGATCCGCGTCTGTTTGCGATGGTCCTGGGGCAGGCGCCGATCCTGACGGCCGTGTTCCTGGGCGTCACCGACCTGCACCTCCTGGCGCAGCTTCTGTCGCTGGGCCTGTTCGCGCTTCCGACGGCCCTCTACCACCTCGCCCTGCAGCGGGTGCGGGACGACGCCATCCTGCTCTCGGCGGTCCTGGCGGCCATCGGCGTCGTCTTCATGACGACCTCCTTCTTCATCGTCGGCGAATACAATACCGCCTATGCGATCGGGATGGTCGTGGCGGTGCGCCTGGCGACGGCGCAGAAGCTCACCGTCGAGGACGGCGCCTTCCTGTTGGCCGTCGGCCTGCTGGCGATCCGGGCCTACGAAGTGATGCTCTATCTGGGGCCGGTGCTGGCCGCGATGATCGCCTGGACGATCTACCGGATCCGAGCGCGACCGGCCCTCGCCACGACGCTCTACCTGGTGGCCATCCTGCCCTTCCTGGGCGGCATGCTGGTCGCGGCCAACTCGCTGATCAATCCGTTCTCGCAGGACCATCTCAGCCGGACCGCTGCGACGGTGCTCGATGCCTGGCAGAATATACAGTTCGACCTGGCCCTGCTGTCGGCGCTGGTCATCTTCGGCTGGGCTGTCGTGCGGCCGCAGGATCTCGCCCGTCGCAAGCCCTATATGTTCGCCGGCATCTTCCTGGTGCTGCTCGCTCTGTCTCCCCTGCTGGTACTCACCGATACGCTGGTGCGTCCGCATGCCAAGTCGCAGTACACGGCGCGCAGCATCGCGGGCCTCGTCATGACGATCATCGTCATCCTGATCTGGCTCTACACGTCGCCGCTCGGGACCCGCATCAAGGCGTTCGTGGCACTGCGCCGACCGGAAGTGTCGCGCCGGATGCTGACCTTCGGTTGCCTGATGGTGCTCGCGATCCTGCCCTCGAACGCCTATCTGACGTTCGAGTGGCGGAGTTACCTTAACACCGTTCGAACGATCGTCCGCAGCCAGAGCGGCGTCATCGAGTTCGAATCCACGCCGCTCGCCAAACGTCCGCTCGAGACGCTGGTCGAATCGTGGATCCTGCCGAGCCAGAGCCTGATCCTGCGCGAAAAGCGGGGTGACGGCATCATCGCCCCGCCGCGTGGCTTCAACGCCTGGCAGCCTTTCCCGCCCGCCGAGCCCTATCCGCTGGGCTCCTACGTGTGGCGCGACTGAGCGTGTCGACCTTGTCTCCGGTTGCCGTCGCCCGGGGTGTCGTCCTGCTCCTGTGGCTGCTCGCGCTGCACAACACGCTGGCCGGGCGCGCGCTGTTCTGGGACGGCTCGTCCTTTCTGGTGAACCTGCTCGACCACGCCCACTTCCACGATTTCTACGCCGCCCGCGCCCATGTCGACTGGGTCACGCAGGCGCCGGTTCTCCTGCTCGCCAAGCTGGGCGTTCGCGACACCAGGCTGCTGACGATCGTGTACTCGGCGGCCCTGTTCGCGTTGCCGACGGCCTTCTATCACCTCGCCCTGATGCGGGTTCGGCGCGACCCGGTCCTGCTGACGGCCGTGCTCGCGATCGTGGCGGCGGTC
>JAKFVZ010000562.1 GCA_021732965.1 Reyranella sp. | reverse complement strand
GAGATCCTGAAGGACCACCGCATCGGCGGACAGCGCCTCAAGGGTTGAGCGTCGCGTAGCGGCTTGATCCCGGCGACGGCGGATAGATAATGTCCGCCGTCGCCAGCTGCCATGGATGCGCACCGCAATGGATTTCCACCTGACCGCAATGCCCCGCTGCCTTGCCCTCAGGGAAATCCACGTCCATGCCTTCAATCACGCTTTCCGGCCTCGCCGCCTCCACGCCTGACGGCCGCACCCTCTTCTCCGACATCGATCTGAGTTTCGACGGGGGCCGCACCGGCCTCGTCGGCCGCAACGGCGTGGGCAAGACCACGCTGCTTCGGATGATCGCGGGCATGCTTGTTCCGCAAGCGGGAACGGTATCGGCGAACGGCACCGTGGGCCTGCTCCGCCAGACGGTGCAGGTCGCACCCGACGAAACGCTCGCGGACCTCATGGGCGCCGCCGACGCGCTGGCCCTGCTACGCCGTGCCGATGAAGGCCGCGCCACCGCCGACGAACTGGCATCGGCCGACTGGACGCTGGAGGCGCGCCTTGCTTCGGCATTGGGCCGCGTCGGCCTCGACTCGACGCCGGCGGCCTTGCTGTCGACGCTCTCGGGCGGACAACGCACACGCGCGGCACTCGCCGCGCTTATCCTCGCCGAGCCCGACTTCATCCTGCTCGACGAGCCGACCAACCATCTCGACCGCGAGGGTCGCGCCGCGGTCATCGACCTGCTCGCGACATGGCGATCCGGTGCGATCGTCGTCAGCCACGACCGCGAACTGCTGGAGACGATGGACGCCATCGTCGAACTCACCTCGCTGGGGGCGACGCGCTACGGCGGCAACTGGAGCCACTATCGCGCCCGTAAGGCGCTCGACCTGGCCGCCGCCCGGCACGATCTCGCCGACGCCGAAAGGCGCGTCGTCGAGGTGGAGCGAGCGACGCAAGCGACGGCCGAGCGCAAGGCGCGGAACGACACGGCCGGCCAGCGCAAGCGCGCCAAAGGCGACATGCCACGCATCCTCGCGGGCGCCCGCCAGAGCCGCGCCGAGAGCACCTCCGGCGACCAGGCCCGTCTCGCGGAGCGGCGCCGCGCCCAGGCCATCGAGGACGCAACCGCGGCTCGCCAGCGCATTGAGGTGTTGCAGCCATTCTCGGTCGCCCTGCCGTCGACCGGCCTGCCGCAGGGGCGGACCGTGTTGCGTGTCGAGGGCGTGAGCGCAGGCTACGGCGCCGGCAATGCCATTATCGATCGCCTCACCTTCGCAATGGCCGGCCCCGAGCGCGTGGCTCTTACGGGTCCCAACGGTTCGGGCAAGACGACACTGCTGTCACTGATCGCCGGCAAGCTCGCGCCCCGCTCCGGCAACGTAAGCACGACGCGCGCCTTCGCGCTGCTCGACCAGCAGGTGAGCCTGCTCGATCCCGCTCTGTCGATCCGCGACAACTTCCTGAAGCTCAATCCCGGCAGCGACGAGAATGCCTGCCGCGCCGCGCTCGCGCGCTTCATGTTCCGGGCCGATGCCGCCCTGCAGAGAGTCGGAACGCTGAGCGGCGGCCAGATGCTGCGCGCCGGCCTCGCCTGCGTGCTGGGCGGCCCGAAACCGCCCGAACTGCTGATCCTCGACGAACCGACCAACCATCTCGATGTCGATGCCATCGAAGCCGTGGAAGCAGGCCTGCGCGCCTACGATGGCGCCCTGCTGGTCGTGAGCCACGACGAGACGTTCCTCTCGGCCATCGGCATCACGAGACGTATCGAGTTGACCGGGAAAGTTTGAGGCCGGCCTAGTGCCCTTCCGTTGCAGATAGATCATACACCCACCTCATCCTGAGGAGCGCCGCGCAGCGGCGCGTCTCGAAGGATGGGCAACAAACGCGGTGCTCGTGCCCATGCTTCGAGACGGCCCTTCGGGCCTCCTCAGCATGAGGTTGGTGGTGTGATTCGAGGCTACTCGGAAAGACCCTAGACGCCCGGCGCGGCACACTGCGAGATGAACTGCCGCGTCAGGCGCTCGTACCTGGTGTCGCCGATGCGAGTCTCGAGAAGGGCGTCGCGCGCGTCGGGCACCACGATGGTCGCCTGGTGCGTCGTGCCGTCCCCGCATCGCAATTGCATCGCGACCGGCGCCGCCGTCATGCGGCCGACGCCGCGCAGGGGCTCCAGAAGATCGTGGAACTGCTCGGTGCTGGCGACCGGCGGGGTGTCGCATCTTTGGTGATGGACGGACATCCACAGCCTGACCTCGCCGGCCGGACTGCATGAAATCTCCTCGATCACGTCACTGCTCTCGAAGCCGACGCTGAGGCGCTCGGCGCACAGTTCATAGACGAGCACGTTCATGCCGCCTTCGCCTTCGTCGAGGACGCCGCGCCTGCAATCTCCGGCCGACACTGGCGAGGCCAACAAGACCAAGCACAGCGCGCCCAGACCGCCCGCGAGGCGAGGGCGCGCCGGGCCGGTCATTCCGCTTCGTTCTCGCGATCGACGCTTGCCATTTCCCGCGCGCGATCGGTTTCTGCCATCTCGGCCTTGAAGCGCTGCAGTTCCCGGCCGGTGAGACGCTTCCGCTGCTCGGTGCGGGTCATGCCGAGGGGATCGATGGGGCGGCCGCCGCGGTGCAGCTCGAAATGAAGGTGCGGCCCCGTCGAAAGACCGGTGCTGCCCACGTAGCCGATCACCTGCCCCTGGCGCACGCGCGCGCTGCGCTTCACGCCGGCGGCGATGCGCGACATGTGGGCATAGCCGGTGGCGAGGCCGCCCTCGTGGGCGATCTTGACCCATTTGCCGTAGCCGCCGAACACGCCGGCCTCGATCACGTGACCGGCACCCGCCGCAAGGATCGGCGTGCCGGTCGGCGCGGCGAAGTCGATGCCGGCATGCAGCCGCGTGAACCTGAGCACCGGATGCTGGCGCAGGCCGAAGCGCGAGGAGATGCGGCTCATGTTAAGCGGCGTGCGCAGCAGCGACTTGATCACGCTCTCGCCTTCTTCGTTGTAGAAGAACTCCTCGCCGTCGCGCGGCTTGAAGCGGTAGATGCTGTAGCGCTCGGCGCCGCCGCCGGTCGTCAATTCCGCCCAGAGCACACGCCCGTCGTCGGCTGGAATTCCGTCGCTCGTCCAGCTGCGCTCGACCAGCACGTCGAAGCGATCGCCGGCCTTGATGTCGTGCTGGAAATTCACGTCCCACGAAAAGGCGCGCAGCATTTCGGCAAGCGCCCCGTGCGGCACGCCAGCCGCCTCGGCGCTGCCGATCACCGAGCCGTCGACCATACCCGAGGCGCGCTGCAGCCGCGGCGTCACCGCGAAGACTTCCTCCTCCACGCTATAATCCCCGTCGTCGTCGCGCTCGACGGTGAAGGCACGCTGCGGCTCCGGCCTGATGGAAAGGCCGACCAGGACCGTCGCCTCCTCGGCCTCCAGCCGCTGCAGCTTCAGGATCAGCGCCTGTCCGATCGGCAGTCGATCGAGCCGCACATGGCGGGCCAGCACCGCAACGATCTCAGCCCCATCGGGTGCGGAGATGCCCATCCGGCCCAGCACCCGGGCCACCGTGTCGCCCTTGCGCAGTTCGATCGCGGCCTCGATGTAGGGCGGACCGAAATCCGGTGGCGTCGGGTCCGATGAAGGCTCGGGAAGAACCGCCGCGATGTCCTGGACCTGAACAGCAACCTCCGGCGCTTCCGTCATCACGGTCTGCGGCGTGCCCGATTCCGGTGCGAGATCGAACGTTGTTGCCTCGCGCGACGGAACCCGCTTCTCCTGCAAAGCCATCAGGCTCACCGCCGCCACCACGGCGAGACTGCCGAAACACATCCCGACTTTTTTCCAGTTCAATGAGCTGGGCTGTGCGACGAAAGCCTGTGAATCCGGCATTCCAGGAAAATCCTTGGGGATGGAGTTGAGGGGAATCCGGGCCGGAAGCGCGATCATTTCGGCCACCTGAAGATTTGGCCGGAAAGTTGGCAGCAATGTGGTTCCGCGTCGTCTCGACGCGGCAAAGCGCGCACTCAGCGCGCGAGACGCTTCAGTGTTGCTTCGGCGAAGCGCTCCGCCGACGGAGGGTCGAACTCCATGAACAGCGCCGGCTCCAGCACTTCGACTTCGATGACGATGAGCATGCCATCGCGCACCACACCATCGACGCGCGCATAGAGCGGCCTGGCAGGCAAGGTCGCGAGGCACGACGCGCCCTGCTGGATCACCTCCGGCGATGGCGTCTCGGCGGACGCCATCGCCGGAGGTGATCCAGCAGGGCGC